>CBDUFA010000058.1:0-7250 GCA_965366295.1 uncultured Hyphobacterium sp. | reverse complement strand
TGCCATCGCGTTCGGATCGTTGCGCTCCTTCGCCTTGGCGTCCGAAAACCAGTCGCCGAACAGGTCGAAGGGATTGTTGCGGTCGAATATCTCGACCGAATTAGCCTCGGCGGCCGCCTGGTATTCTTCCGCGCTGGGCGAATCCGGAATGTCGGCGGACTTGCGGGACATGGGCGTGCTCCTGATGCTGGCACCGATATAGGCCTTTCCGCGCCGTCAACCAATCAGGAACCCTCATCAAATTAGGTTGCATTTCATGTGGGATGGACATCCGGATATCGACGCCGCGCTCGCCACGCTGGGCCTGGAGCCCGGCGCGACGCTGGCGCAGGCCAAGGCCGCCTTCCGCAAGAAGGCGCATGAACTGCATCCCGACAAGACTGCGCCAACATCGGAAACCCTAGCGCAGCTGGCCGAAAGCGTGAAGGCGATTCGACTGCTCGAATCGCAAGCCGCCACAATTGTGGACCTCGCTGTGTCAGCGCATGAGGCCGAGTTAGGCGCCACCCGGACGCTCACGGCAGATGGCCGCACCCTCATGGTCAGGATCCCGGCGGGAATTTCCCAAGGCACCCTCATTCGCGCCGTCGGCCACAGCGCCATCCGGGTTCGCATCAGCATCGACGGGCAGCCGGACATGGCGGACATGCAGCCCGACAGCTCCGGGCTCGACCGCTTTATCGACGCCTTCGTCAAGGCCACGCCCGCTTCCCGCTTTGCCGGCTGGCTGCGAAAGGCCCGATCCGCCGCGTGACGCCTGCCCGGCGCTGATCTAGTTTGCCGGTCAGAACAGGATTGGCAGCCATGTCCCACAACACGTTCGGAAAACTGTTCCGGGTCACGACCTGGGGCGAGAGCCACGGCCCGGCGCTCGGTGCCGTTATCGATGGCTGCCCCCCCGGGCTGCGCCTCGACGAAAGCCAGATCCAGCCCTTCCTCGACAAACGCCGGCCCGGCTCCAGCCGCCATGTCTCGCCACGCCAGGAAGCCGACCAGGTACGCATCCTGTCGGGGACCTTCGAAGACGACCGTACCGGCGGACCGGTCACGACCGGGGCCCCGATATCGCTGATGATCGAGAATACGGATGCCCGCTCGAAGGATTATTCCGACATCCGCGACAAGTGGCGGCCGGGCCATGCCGATTACACCTATGATGCCAAGTACGGCATTCGTGATTATCGCGGCGGCGGGCGATCCTCGGCACGCGAGACAGCCGCGCGGGTCGCGGCCGGTGCGATCGCCCGGCAGGTGCTGGGGGCCGGCGTGGAGATCAGGGCTGCGCTGGTCCGGATCGGCGATATCGGGATCGACCGGGCGAACTGGAACTGGGACGCGGTCGACACGAACCCGTTCTTCGCGCCGGACGCGGCCATCGTGCCCCATTGGGAATCCTTGCTCGACGGTTTGCGCAAGGATGGCTCGTCGACCGGCGCCATTGTCGAGCTCCATGTTTCGGGCCTGCCCGCCGGCCTCGGCGAGCCGGTCTATGGCAAGCTGGATGCCGAGCTGGCCGCTGCGATGATGTCGATCCCCGCCGCCAAGGGCGTCGAGATCGGGGCCGGGTTTGCAGCCGCAGCCATGCGCGGCGAGGACGCGGCCGATGAAATGCGGGCCGGGCCGGACGGGCCGGTCTTCACCTCCAATCACAATGGCGGCGTGCTTGGCGGGATCTCGACCGGTCAGGACCTGGTCATGCGGATCGCGATCAAGCCAACCTCCTCCATCCGGATCGAGCGCAAGACGCTGGACCGCGATTTCAACGAGACGGAGATTTCGACTCGCGGCCGTCATGACCCGTGTGTCGGCATCCGCGCCGTGCCGGTCGCGGAGGCCATGGCGGCGCTCGTCCTGGCGGATCAGATGCTGCGTCACCGCGGCCAGACAGGCTGATCCGCCAACCTGAACCGGGTGTTCATGTTAGCGTCATTCAAGCTCCGTTAACTTTGAGGCAATGGGTCGCCCTGTGCGGCTAATCCGAAAGGAGACGCTATCCATGCTCACTCTCAAGAATACCTGCCTGATCGCTGCCTCGTCGCTGGCGGTCTCCCTGATCGCGACGATCGAAGCGCCGCAAGCCGAAGCGGCCGTCCAGCAAGCGCAGGACCAGCTACTCGGCGCCAATCTCCAGACATCCGGTGAAATCACCATCGCCCAGAATGATGGCCGGCGCGGTGGCCGGGGCAGTGGTGCCCGCGGCGGCCGAGGCGGCGGCGAGGGATCCCGCGGTGGCCGCGGCGCGCGTGGCGGTGCGACACTGCCGAATGAATCCGGCGGCATACGCCGGTCCAATGCGCCCAACTTCCAGGATCGTGGTGGCCGCGGAGGCCGGGGCGATGGCGCGCGTGGCGGACGCGGTGGCAATGATAATCGCGGTGCCCGGGGTGGCCGTGGAGGCCGGGGCGATGGCGCCCGCGGCGGACGCGGTGGCAATGACAATCGAGGCGCTCGTGGCGGACGCGGGGGCAATGAAGGCCGCGGCGCGCGGGGCGGTGCCGGCGGCCGGAATGATGGCTGGCGCGGCAATCGCGGCGGACGCAATGACAATCGCGGCGCACGCGGTGGATCTGGCAATCGCCATGATAGCTGGCGCGGCAATCGCGGTGGCCGAAATGACAATCGCGGCACGCGTGGCGCCCGCGGCGGACGCGGCGACGCCTATCGGGACGGCTGGCGTGATGGCCGTACCGGTCAGCGCAACGGTATCCGGGATCAGCGCAATGGCCGCGGCGGTGCCTATAATCGCGGTGTCCGGGACGGACGCGATGCGCGTCATGACCGGCACAACGGTTATCGTGGACGCAATGGCCGCCATGACAATTACCGGGGTGGATATCGCGGCGGCAGTCACTTCCGCGACAGCCGGGGCAGCTATCGCCGGGGTTATGTGAACGGCCGGATTGATGCCCGCCGCTACTACCGGAACTATCATCGTCCGGCGCGGACCAGCTGGCACTACAATGCCCGCTACTACAATCTCGGCTACAACCGGCATGATTACCGCTACTATGACCGTGGCTGCCGTTCGAACGGCGACCAGGTCCTGGCGGGGGCCATTCTCGGCGCGCTCTTCGGCGCAGCTGTCGCGGACGATGATGCCGCCGGCGCGCTGGTGGGCGGCTTCTTCGGAGCCGGCCTTGGCTCGGCACTGAATGATTGCGACCGGGGCCAGTTGCACTACGCGGTGAGTTATTCCTTCGCGAATAACAGCCCGTATTACTGGCACAATCCCTACACGGGTGTCCGGGGCGTGGTTTATGCCCGCGATTACTACAATTATGGCGGTCGCCGTTGCCGCTGGGGTGACGCGGAAATCTACATGCCGGACGGCAGCTTCGTGATCGACGAGGTCCGGATGTGCCAGGACGCTTACGGACGCTGGCAGGTCGCCCGCAACCAGTAGCGTTGACCGCAAGCCGAACACAGAAAACCGGTTCCTGAACAGGGACCGGTTTTTTGTTCATCTCAGGCTCATGCCACTTGGCATAGGTTTTGAGTCAGAAGCCGGATATTCCGGCCTTGGAACGGAGGTTCTGAAAATGACTGGTTTACGTACCCTGCTCGCTTCGACAGCCGCTGCAATGGTTCTGGTCCCTGCTGCCCAGGCGCAGATCCAGTATCAATCGCAGGCCGAATGCGAATCCAACCGCCAGGGCCGCCAGGTCGCAGGTGCGATCTTCGGCGCCATCATCGGCGGCGTGCTCGGCGCCGAGATCGAGGATGAGTTCGACGATCGCGACAATTACCGCGGACGCCATTACCGCGGTCATCGCGGCTATCGTGGCCGTCATCGCTACAATGAGCGTCATGACAATGACGTGGCAGTGGTGGCCGGTGCCGGTCTCGGGGCTCTGGTCGGTGCCGGTGTGGCGGGCGGCGATCCCTGCGCCCCGGACTATCGCGGCCGCGATGCCGGATACTATGGCAATGATTACGGCTATCAGGACCCGTATTCCGATAATGGCTACGACAATTCGGGCTATTACGATAACGGGTACAATCAGAACGGCTATTACAATGATGGCTATGCGGACGATGCCTATTACGCCGATGGCTATTCCGATGACGCCTATTACGGCAATGACGGTCTCGCCGGCGCTCCGGCGAACGAGGTCCGCGTCTACCAGGCCGGCGCTCCGCAGACCAACAACTGCCGCTGGATGACCACGCGCAGCCAGAATTCCTACGGCACGGTGACCGCCAACGAGGTCTATATGTGCCAAGGTATCGATGGCATCTGGCGCCGCGCCCAGTAGCCTATCCCTTGCGGGCGTGGATGAGGAATTCCCGGTTCCCGTCCCCGCCCGCGATCGGGCTGTCGGCCACACCGCGAATGTGGAAACCGTAACGCCCGTCCAGCCAGAGTCTGAACCTCTCCAGCGCCGCCTGCAGGGCGGCGTTGTCCTTTACGATACCGCCCTTGCCGACATGCGTCCGGCCGACCTCGAACTGCGGCTTGAATAGGGCTACCAGGTCGCACTGTTGCGCCGCCAGCGACAGGGGGCGGTCAATCACCTTGGCGAGACCGATAAAGCTGGCATCACAGGTGATGATGGCGGGTGGCGCTGACAGCTGCCCGGCTGACAGGTCCCGCGAATCGGTCCGCAAACGCGAATGCAACTGACCGCTGCCGACATCGACCGCGTCGACATGCGCAGCCCCGGCCTGCAACAGGACCTCGACGAATCCACCGGTCGAGGCGCCGACATCCAGACAGCGCTTGCCGCTGACATCGACATCGAAAGTCTCGAGCGCCGTTTTCAGTTTCAAGGCGGCGCGGCTGACATAGGGGTGGAGTTTTTCGGCGTCGACATGCGCGCCGTCCGGCACGGGAAAGGACGCCTTGGCAATTATCTCCCCATTCACGGAGACCTTGCCGGCCTCGATCGCGGCGCGCGCCTGCGCCCGGCTCTCGAACCGGCCGGACTCGACCAGCCAGACATCAAGCCGGGTCTTGCTCACGCCTACTGGGCGGCGCCGATGACGGCGGCGGCCTCGTCTTCCCGGCCCAGCGCATCCAGCGCACAGGCCGCGATATGCGGCGCGTTGAGCCCGGCCGTGTCATACATCCGCTCCGGCGTGTCCTGGTCCTGGAAGATATCCGGCAGCGTCATGGTGCGGATCTTGAGGCCATGATCGAGCGCGCCGCGTTCCGCCAGCAGGTGCAGGACAAAGGCCCCGAAACCGCCGCGTGCGCCTTCCTCGATCGTGATCAGCACTTCATGCTCGCGGGCAAGGCGCAGTACGAGGTCTTCGTCGAGCGGCTTGGCAAAGCGCGCATCAGCCACCGTGGCGGTCAGGCCGCGCGCAGCGAGATCGTCAGCCGCCTTGAGCGCTTCCTGCAAACGTCCGCCGAGCGACAGGATGGCGATATGATTGCCTTCGCGGATGATGCGGCCCTTGCCGATCTCGAGCGGTTCGGCGTTTTCCGGCACATCGATACCCAAGCCGGATCCGCGCGGATACCGGAAAGCACTTGGGCCATCGTCGATGGCCACAGATGTCGCCACCATGCGCGCCAGTTCCGCCTCGTCAGCCGCGGCCATCAGCGTGAAGCCCGGCAGGGCGCCGAGATAACCGATATCGAAGGAACCGGCATGGGTGGCGCCGTCCGCGCCGACCAGGCCGGCCCGGTCAATGGCAAATCGCACGGGCAGTTTCTGGATCGCCACATCGTGGACAACCTGGTCATAGCCGCGTTGCAGGAAAGTGGAGTAGATCGCCGCGAACGGTTTCATGCCGGCAGCAGCAAGCCCGCCGGCGAACGTCACCGCGTGCTGCTCGGCAATGCCGACATCGAAAGTCCGGTCCGGAAACGCCTCGCCGAACAGGTCGAGCCCGGTTCCGCCGGGCATGGCCGCCGTGATGGCGCAGATCGAATCGTCCTTTTCCGCCTCGCGGATAAGCGATTGCGCGAACACCTTGGTATAACTGGGCGGCCCGCCCGATGATTTCTTCTGTTCGCCGGTGACGACGTTGAACTTGGCCACACCGTGATACTTGTCGTCGGACGCTTCGGCCGGCGCATAGCCCTTGCCCTTTTGCGTCACGACATGCACCAGCACCGGCCCCTTGTCGAATTCCTTCACATTGTTGAGGACTTGGGTCAGAGCGTCCATGTCATGGCCATCGATCGGCCCGACATAGTAAAAGCCCATTTCCTCGAACAGCGTGCCGCCCACGGCCATGCCATGGGCGTATTCCTCGGCCTTGCGGATGGTCTTTTCCAGCCCGACAGCCTTGGCGACCGCCTTGCCCATTTTCCGGAAGGACCGGTAGCCGCGCGAGGACACCAGATTGGCGAAGTAATGGCTCATCGCGCCCACGGGCGGAGCGATCGACATGTCATTGTCGTTCAGGATGACGACCATGCGCTTGGCCATCGCGCCGGCATTGTTCATCGCCTCGTAGGCCATGCCGGCCGACATCGCGCCATCACCGATCACGGCGATGACATTCTCGTCGCCGTCCTGGAGATCGCGCGCCACGGCAAATCCCAGGCCCGCGGAAATCGAGGTCGAGGCATGCGCCGCACCGAACGGATCGTATTCGCTCTCGGCCCGCTTGGTGAAACCGGAAAGCCCCCCGCCCTGGCGCAGCGTGCGGATACGGTCGCGGCGGCCGGTCAGGATCTTGTGTGGATAGCACTGGTGCCCGACATCCCAGATCACGATGTCCTTGGGCGTGTCGAAGACATGGTGCAGGGCGACCGTCAGCTCGACGACACCCAGACCGGCGCCGAGATGGCCGCCCGTCGTCGACACCGCGTCAATCGTTTCCGATCGCAGCTCGTCCGCCACCAGGCGCAAGGCCGGCACATCGAGTCCCTTGAGGTCATCGGGTGACTGGATTCGGTCGAGGTTCGGAGTTTCGAGGGCCATCAGCGATTGCTTTCTGTATCACGAGCGCCGTTCAAGCACATAATCCGCCGCGCGTCGCAAAAGGTTCGCACTTTCACCGAAGGGTTCAAGGTGATCCTTGGCTTGTGCGGCGAGACGACGCGCCCGGTCTCGCGCACCTTCAAGGCCAAGAATCGTCACAAAAGTGGCCTTGCCTTGATTTTCGTCCTTGCCGACCGCCTTGCCGGTTTCATCGGCATTACCTTCGGCATCGAGCAGGTCATCGCGGATCTGAAAGGCCAGACCGATATCGTGCGCATAGCCCTCCAGCGCGCGGCGGACATCGCTTCCCGCCCCGGCCAGGATGGCCCCGGCCTCGGCCGAAAAGGCGATCAGCGCGCCGGTCTTCAT
>CBDUFA010000057.1:0-7353 GCA_965366295.1 uncultured Hyphobacterium sp. | reverse complement strand
CCAAAGAACATTTCCAGAATGGAGAATTATCAGGGGAGACTTGCCGCCCCGCGGAAAGCAAGCCCCGTCGAGATTATCACTGATGGCCATCAAGCTACACAACACCCTGGACGTTCATCCGGACCCCTGGCTGAGACGGAATATTGTCGAGCCTTACGGGCTTAATGTGAGCTCGGCGGCAGAGCACCTTCAGGTCAGCCGTGTGGCCATGAGCAACGTTCTGAATGGCAAGGCCGCGCTGTCGCCGGATATGGCGCTACGGTTCGAGAAGGCGTTTGGCGTTTCGGCGGCTACCCTGCTGCGCATGCAGGCGACATACGATCTGTCGATCGCGAAGAAGACAGCCAAAACTGGCGACATCCGGCGGATCGAAAAAGCGGCTTGAGTAAGCGTATGAGAATATAGAGAACTCGTCTGCTATTTTTCGATCTGATAGGAAATCACCTCCGAGAGGCGATTTACATATCGACTCATATAAACTTCTTGCAGACAAATCTCTACGAAATCGCCACTTTCATCGGGGAATATCACGAAATCCGGAACCGTCAGGAGCACGTATACCCCAGTCTCGTCGCTATAAATTGGCGAAATCGGTGTCCAAATCACTTCATCTTCCGCGCAGCGCCATAGATCAAACCTATGAATCGACACATCAGATAAATCGTCGGAAGACGAGTTCGGATAGGTCACCCTGAACGAATAGTAGTTTCCAGAAAAATTTTCGTGTCCCAAAACTCGGGCGGCACTGAATCGAGGACTGTCGGTAACCATCCAACCCTCTGCTTGGATTGCTGCTGGCGTCTGGCAACCTGCCAACAATGACGCAGTTAACAGGATGAAACTCGAGACGAAAAATGTCGACCTTGCAAACATGGCTCAACGCTCCTTCGATTGCCGGACAAGCATCCAACCATTGAATTTTCGAGGTCGAAGGCGGCGAAACCAAGGCCAGCAATACCCGCCGAGTATATTTTTACCCCGCCACCGGTTGTGGCGCGGCTTGCGTCTGAGGCTGAAGCCCCTGCATGATGGTCTTGTTGATCTCGATCAATATGTCGATGTCGGCACCTTCGCGCATGACCGCAGAAGAGTGTTTGGAAACGAAGATCGACAGCGAAATAATCGCGGCACGCAGGCCTTCCGGCAGCTTGTTGTCGGATTCCGCGCAATCAATGGCGAAGGCGCTCCAGACACGGCGATTCCAGTCGAGTGCTTCGGACCGGGTTTTCATGTCGAGGACATCGGTCTGGCTGGCATTGATCAGCGAGCGCGTCACCTGCGCAAACAGGCGATACTCCGTCGAGCGCGGATCTTCGGCCCGTGTCGCGGCGTTCTGATAGGCATTCAGAGACACTATTTCAGCCTCTCGTCTTCATATTCGATCAGTTTGCGGCAGCGGATCAACGCCTTGTAATGCTCGCCGGCCATGACATCGCGGGAAACCGAGACGCATTGCTGGAGCACCTCCGGCGACGAGATCGCATTCATGAATTCGGTCATGCGCAGGACGAACTCGTCATACGCCTTGTCGTCCGGCTTGTCGGACAGATACATGACCATGATCGGGAAATAGACGCGGCGCGCCGGCGTGGTGACATCGCGCTCGTGCATGATGTCTTTCTCGCGCAGGACCGACGCCTTGTTCTGCAAGACCAGCGTCGCGCGGCGGTCGCCGTTCTGCATGACGGCGCCATTGAGCACGAATTTCTCGCCGGGTTTCAATGACAATTTGAGCGGCATTCGCCTTCCCCTTGGTCCGGGCCGAAAGGCCGGTTGATGCCAAGCTAGACAGGGGGAAGTGAAAAAAGCGTTGCGGCGCCTACCATTCGATACAGCGCCCGTCCCAGGCATAGCTGAAACCGCTTTGTTGCGGGGTCAGGCCGCCCAGAACGCCGAGCAGCTTTTGCGCCGAATAATCCGGCGTGAACAGCTTTCCGTCCGGCACGCCGCGCTGGAAAGGTTCGGACAGGCCGGTATCGACCGTGCCCGGGTGCAAGCCAACACAGATCGCCTGCTTGCGCTTGCGGCCCAGCTCGATGGCGAAATTGCGGACCAGCATGTTGAGCGCGGCTTTCGAGGCGCGATAGCTGTGCCAGCCGCCCAGGCGATTATCCCCGATCGAGCCGACCCGCGCCGAGAGCGCCGCGAAGATGGCCGGCGCATCGCGCGGCATGAGATCGAGCATGTGCCTGGCCACCAGGGCCGGGCCGATCGTGTTGAGGGCAAAGACATTCGCCATGGTCTGCGGGTCCAGCTCGCGCCAGCTGCGCTCGGGACCAAAGCCCTCGCCGTGCAGCACGCCGGTGGCGATGATGACGAGGTGCACAGGGCCGTCCGCGCCGATCCGCGCCGCCGCGCGCGCGATACTGGCTTCGTCGGTCAGATCGAAGGCAAAGCCATGCGTCTTGCCGCCGGAGGCCGGGCCTTTGCGGCTGCCGGCCCAGACCTGCGCACAGCGGGGGTCGGCGGTGAGCCGTCGCGTCAGGGCCTGGCCGATACCGCCGGACGCCCCGAACACGGCGGCGCGGTAGTTTTCCGGCAGATTGGGAAGCAGGGTTTCCATGCCGCCAGAGCTAGGCCGCGTTAACCCGGCATCAAGCGAAGCAGACTCTGGTCGTCAGTTCATGTGAAATTGCGGAGACCCCTGCCCCATGACCAGACTCAAGCTCGACGATCTGCTGGCCCAGCCGGAAGAAGAAGCCAAGCGCGACCTGGCCGATGCAGCCAAGGTGGACACCGGCCCGGACTTCAAGGCCGCGATCGACCGCGCCGGGCCGGCCGAGCGCAAGAAGCTGCGCCGCATGGCCGAGATGCTGCGCCGGTCGGTGAAGCTGGCCCATTCCGGGCATGGTGCGCAGGCAGCAAGGCTGGCCATGAAATGCCTCGACATGGACCCGGAAAGCGCGCTCGCCAACCATGTGATGGGCGTGGCGGTGGAAGAGCTGGGCCGGTTGTCGCTGGCGCTGGAATTCTACCAGCGCGCCTATCAGAAGGATCCGCAATCACCCGACATCTACCAGTCGCTGGCGATGGTGGCCTGGAAGCTGGACATGCTGCCGGCGGCGGAAAAATTCCTGCGCGTCTTCCTGCAGATGATGCCCGGCCATCCCGACGGCACGATCAACCTGGCCGGCATTTTGCGCGACCAGGGCAAGTATGACGATGCCGTCGAGGTGTTGCGCACGGTGATCTACGCCAATCCCGAGCATTTCGATCTGTGGAATGCGCTGGGCACGGTGCTGATCGAGTCCGGCGACCCGGTGCAGGCCGCGACCTTCTACCAGGAGAGCCTGCGCATCAATCCGGACTTCGGGCGGGCGTGGAACAATCTCGCCTATGCGCACGATCTGGTCGGCGATGTGGACGGCTCGATCGCGGCCTTCGACAAGGCGCTGGACTATGCCGCCAATCCGAAGGACCAGGCGATCATGCGCCATGGCCGGGCGCTCTCCTATCTCGGTGCCGGCGACCTGGCGCGCGGCTGGGCGGAATACGCCGTCCGGCTCGACCCGCATTACAAGGATGCCACCCTGTTCGAGATCGACCTGCCGCGCTGGGACGGGGCCGACCCCGCCGCGCTGGAAGGCAAGACCGTCATCATGGTCGGCGAACAGGGGCTGGGCGACGAGGTGATGTTCATGAACGCGGCGCGCGACGTGATCGAGGCGATCGGTCCGGACGGCGAATTGCGTATCGCCTGCGAGAAGCGCCTGATCCCGCTGATCCAGCGCAGCTTCCCGGACGTGATGGTGCGCGCCCATGCCTCGGCCCGGCTGGAGGGGCGCGACTGGCGCGTCGCCGAGACCGTGATCAGGGATTTGCCGCCCGCGGATTTGTGGTTCCCGATGGGCAATGCCTGCCGCGCCTTCCGCGGCGAGCTGGCGAATTTCCCCGACGAGACAAGCTTCCTCACCGCCGATCCGGAGCAGGTGGCGCACTGGCGCGACGTGCTGGCCGGGTTCGGACCGGGCCTCAAGGTCGGCCTGTTGTGGAAATCACTGAAGATGACGGCGCGGCGGCAGAAATACTTCTCCGCCTTCGAGACCTGGCGGCCGGTGCTGGAAACGCCGGGGATCGAGCTGGTCAATCTGCAATATGGCGAGGTCGAGGAAGATATCGCCCGCGCCGAGCGCGAGTTCGGCCTGACCATTCACCAGCCGCCGGAAATCGATCTGAAGATGGATCTCGACGGGGTGGCCGCGCTGGGCAAGGCGCTGGACGTGGTGATCGGGCCGATGAATGCGACCGTCAACCTGACTTGCGCGGTCGGCGGCGAGGCGCTGGTGGCTACGCCGACGGCGCATGGCTGGGCCAAGCTGGGCAGTGACCGCCTGCCCTGGTATCCGGGCGCGAAACTCTATCACGGCACGCAGTTCGGTGACTGGAAGACGCCGATGCAGGCGATTGCCGCCGAGCTCGCCGGCCGGGTGAAACAGGCCAGGGCGGCCTAGCTCACAAAAACGCAGGCAACCGGCCTTCCGGCCCGTCTTGCCGGCACCCTTTATTCGCGAGCGGTACCGGCCAATTCGCCTTCACCTGCCGCTGATAGCAAAAAGTCGACGATGGTCTGCCGGTTGATCCGGGTGACATAGCGCAACCCCAGCGGATTACCGGGCGCCGCAGGTGAGCAATTGATGAAGCGGGAATCCAGGGCTTCGACACGATCCGCACCGTAGTCGCGCAACGTGTCGCATAGAACGACGTCGGAATGCATGCCGGTTCCCGGTGGGAGCAGCCAGAAGTCCGGGTTGTCCGGATAGATTGCCATGTCCCGGGCGACTGCAACGGTCAATCCTTGATCGAATGACCAGACAATCTCGTCAAATCGGACCTGGTCGCATTCGCGAAAGCGGCGCAGGACCGCATTCGCGAGCCCGGGAAGCCGATCGCCCGCGATGTAAGCATGGAGGACTTCGAGCAAGTCCGGTGTCAGCACGCTGCAATCCTCGTCCAGCCGGTTACGCTTGATGAATCCGATCAGCTGTCCGCCCAAGACTGGTTCGTCGCTTCCATTTGGGCTGTTCTCGATCGCTCTCAGATAGGCCTGAATCACCCGGTCAGGCGCTTCCAGCGCCTCTGCGTGGGCCGAACAGACCGGGGCAAGGCATAGCCATAGAATAAGGAGCAATCGCATCATTAGTCCGTCTTCCGGATTTACGCGACCGCACCACGCAAAGGTTAAAAGGCGCTAATGGCGGTGCCGTGATGGGCTTTTTATTGTTTTAACACAGTGAAACAAAAATGAACCTGTGTCTGGAGGTGGCGTGAAGCGGCTGGCCCTGCCGGGCTTTTATCAAGACAGACTGATCGCCTCGCCTACTCCGCTTCGCTCCCGTCGCGCCGCGTGGCGACATAGCGCCAGACGCCCGAAATCATCGGGCCATCGACATATTGCCGGTCCATCGAGACCACGAAGCGGTTTTCGGTGATGTCCGACAGTATCAGCGTATCCTGATAGACGCCGAAACCGTCTTCGCGCTGCGGCCAGGTTTCCACCATGGCATCGTCCTGCCAGACCGCGACGGCACCGGCATTGGTCTGCGCTCCAGCCGGGACCCAGGAGACCGCCCATTGGCCGTTCGCGGCGTCATAGGTCCGCATGGTCGACCCGACAAAGCCCGATCCGTTCTCGAACGCGACGCGCATGTCGGCCTGCAGCGTCTGGCCATCATGGATGGTATAGACATTCATGACGCCGGTGCCGGGCATCAGTGTCTGGTCCGGCTGCATGGTGGCCGCTTCCAGCTCCCACTCGCCCAGCATGAAATCGTATTGGCTGGCGGGCGCCGCGGCATCCTGCGCGGATGCGGCAGCCGCCAGGATGACCACGGATGCGATGGTGAGTATGCGGACAGGTTGACTGAAAGCTTTCATGGCTGGTTTCCCCTTGATGCCCCGCACCGGATCATGCCACGCGGCCATGCGATTGCAGCCATGCGATAAATCCAGCTAACGCCCGAAAGTTGAAATTATCTTCTGGCGTCGGGTCAATGCCTGACAGGTCATGCTGTCATAACAAGTCTGTGAGGGCGGATGCCATGAATGGAAATCCGGCCCGAAGGAGCTGGGCCCGCCGCGCAGATTGCCGCGCACGTCAACGCTCCACGCGCTTTACGCCGGCACGCGCCGCCCTATGCTCCCCGGGAAACGAAGGAGCGAGCATCCATGCGCTTTGAAGGCACCGACAATTACGTCGCCGATGGCGAGCTGCAGGCCGCAGTCAATGCTGCGATCGCGCTGGAGCGGCCGCTGCTGGTGAAGGGCGAGCCCGGCACCGGCAAGACCGAGCTGGCGCGGCAGGTGGCCCAGGCGACCGGCGCGAAGCTGATCGAATGGCATGTGAAGTCGACCACCAAGGCGCAACAGGGGCTGTATGAATACGATGCCGTGTCCCGCCTGCGCGACAGCCAGCTGGGCGATGAGCGCTTCAACGACATCTCCAACTATATCCGGAAGGGCAAGCTGTGGGAGGCGTTCACCGCGGATGAACGCCCCGTCCTTCTGATCGACGAGATCGACAAGGCGGATATCGAGTTTCCCAACGACCTCCTGCTCGAGCTCGACCGGATGGAATTCCATGTCTACGAGACCGGCGAGACCATCCGCGCGGCCCAGCGCCCCATCGTCATCATCACCTCGAACAATGAGAAGGAATTGCCGGACGCCTTCCTGCGCCGCTGCTTCTTCCACTACATCGCCTTCCCGGACGAGGAGACGATGCGCGCCATCGTCCAGGTCCACTTCCCGGATTTGAAGAGCCGGCTGTTGTCGGAGGCGCTGAAGACCTTCTTCGAGATCCGCGAGGTTCCGGGCCTGAAGAAAAAGCCCTCGACCTCGGAATTGCTCGACTGGCTGAAACTGCTGCTGGTGGAGGATATCGACCCGGACCTTTTGACCGAGAAGGACCCGAACAAGCTGATCCCGCCCCTGCATGGTGCGCTGCTCAAAAACGAGCAGGACGTGATGCTGTTTGAAAAACTGGCCTTCATGCACCGGCGCCAGCAGCGCGGACCGGGCGGACCTTCCGGCCCGAGCGGCCCGAGCGGCCCGGCGGGGCCAGTGGCCTAGTCCTCGGCCATCAGGGCGACAGCCTTTTCGCCGATAATCCGGCCCAGCGCGGCGAAGTCCTCGGCCCGCGGGCTGGCCTCGCGCCAGATCAGGCAGATCGGACGGCGCGCGCCGGCCATCTTCAAGGGCCGCGCCACGACGGCCTGGTCGTTGCGGATTTCGCTGCGCTCGTAGAAACGCGGGAAGACCGACACGCCCATGCCCATGCCGACCATCTGGCGCAGCCCGTCGAGGCTGGTGCCCTGGTAGTCGTCCAGCAGGACAGCGCCGCCGGCATGGGCGATG
>CBDUFA010000056.1:0-7398 GCA_965366295.1 uncultured Hyphobacterium sp. | reverse complement strand
GGGCGATCGCGCGCTCGAGGTTGCGCTATCGCACCTGGAAGGCGCAATGATCTGCCGGGAAATGGCCGCTGTTCTGCCGCCGAACTATGACTGCGAGCCGGAGCTGGCTCAGGCCGAGAGGTGAAGCAGGACCTGCCGCTCATGCGCATGGTCGCGGTGCTCGAACAGGTAGAGCCCCTGCCAGGTGCCCAGAGCCAGTTGGCCGTTCGTTACCGGAATGGAGAGCGAGGTGGCCGTCAGCGCCGCCTTGATATGGGCCGGCATGTCGTCCGGGCCTTCCGTGGTGTGGCGCAGCCAGGCCATGGAGGGGTCATCGCTGTGCGGGACAAGCCGGCGGAAGAATTCATCCATGTCGCGGCGGACATCCGGGTCGGCATTTTCCTGGATCAGCAGCGAGCAAGAGGTGTGGCGGACAAAACAGGTGAGAAGGCCCTCGCCGTCTGCCTCACGCGCCACGAATTGGACGGCATCCGGCGTGAAGTCATAAAGGCCGGGGCCCTTGGTAGAGAGGCGTAGCGTCGTCTGGGGCATCAAAGGCCGTTCAATTCCCAGCGCCGAACCGCCTTGGCCTTGCCGCCCGAGCTTTCATAAAGGCCTTCAGCCGCATCGGTTTCCGACGAGGTCCACATCATGAAGGTGGCCGGGCTTTCGCGGACATCCTCGATCACCGCCTCGAAAAGAGCGCGGCCCACGCCCTCTCCGCGGCCATCCTTGCCGACGCAGACCTCGGCCAGCCAGGCACCGGCCCCGCCATGTCCGCTGTCATAATAGGCATGCCAGACCGCGTAACCGACGGCGGCGCCGTCTTTCTCCGCGACCAGCACGTGAAAGCTGGCATCGTGATAGAATAGTGTCGCCTTGATGTTTTCCGGCGTGCAATGCTCGGTGGAATCCTTGACCACCTCGTTCAGCTCGCGCGAGAGGCGCGCGATGGCTGCGGCATCCTTCGGCCGGGCGGCGCGGATGGTGACGTCGGTCATGAATGGCTCCCAATGCTGAAAACAGTTCGGCCCACCGGTGATACCGATGGGCCGCAATTTTTCCAAACTGCCTGCGGCAGTCAGTGTTCCGCTAGTTATCCAGGAAGCTCCGCAGCTTCCGGCTCCGGCTCGGGTGTTTGAGCTTGCGCAGCGCCTTGGCCTCGATCTGGCGAATCCGTTCCCGGGTCACCGAGAATTGCTGGCCGACTTCTTCCAGCGTGTGGTCCGTATTCATGCCGATACCGAAGCGCATGCGCAGGACGCGTTCCTCGCGCGGTGTCAGCGAGGCGAGCACGCGGGTCGTGGTTTCGCGCAAATTCGCGTGAATGGCGGCATCGATCGGCAGGACCGCATTCTTGTCCTCGATGAAATCGCCGAGATGCGAGTCTTCCTCGTCGCCAATCGGCGTTTCGAGGCTGATCGGCTCCTTGGCGATCTTCATCACCTTGCGCACTTTTTCCAGCGGCATGGCGAGTTTTTCGGCGAGCTCCTCCGGGGTCGGCTCGCGGCCGAACTCGTGCAGGAATTGCCGCGAGGTCCGGACGATCTTGTTGATCGTCTCGATCATGTGGACAGGGATCCGGATGGTGCGGGCCTGGTCGGCGATCGAGCGGGTGATCGCCTGCCGGATCCACCAGGTGGCATAGGTCGAGAATTTGTAGCCGCGCCGATACTCGAATTTATCGACCGCTTTCATCAGGCCGATATTGCCTTCCTGGATCAGGTCGAGGAATTGCAGGCCACGATTCGTATATTTCTTCGCAATCGAAATAACGAGCCGGAGATTGGCCTCGACCATTTCCTTCTTGGCGATGCGCGCCTCGCGTTCGCCTTTCTGGACAGCCTTTACGATGCGGCGGAAATCGTCGACCGGCACGCCGGAGCGGGTCGCGATCTCGGAAATCTCCTCGCGCACCTTTTCGACATCATCGGCTTCGCGCTCGACAAACCGGGTCCATGCCTTGGACTTGGTCTTGAAATCGTCGAGCCAGGACGGGTTTGTTTCGTTTCCGAAATATGCGCCCATGAACTCCATGCGCGGGACGCCATGCGCGTCAGCCATGCGCAGCAGCTTGCCTTCGAGCGCCATCAATTCCTTGTTGATCGCGTAGAGCTGTTCGACCAGCGCCTCGATCCGGGCATTGTTGAGATGCAGGCTGTTAAGCTCGTTGACGATGCGGGCCTGGAGCTCTTCGTATTTCTCGCGGCTCTGCTTGGTGAGGTCCTTGCCCTCGATCCGCGCATTGACGAGCTTGTCCTGCAGCTTGCGGAACGCCGTGAAGTCGGCGGCGATCGCATCGAGCGTGTGCATCACCTCTTCGCGCAGTTCCGCTTCCATCGCCGAGAGGGAGAGGTTGGCGCCCTCGTCCTCATCGTCATCATCATCGTCATCACCGCCCTCGCCCTCGGTCTGGTCGTCCTTGGACGTGTCCTCATGCCCTTCGGGCATTTTCGGCTTGGGCTTGTCCTCCGGCTTGCCACCCGGCTGCTGGTCGGGACGTCCGGTCTCGGAATAGTCGGGCTGCGGGTTCTTGCCGCCATAGGTCGCGTCGAGGTCGATCACATCGCGCAGCAGGACGCGGCCTTCGGCCACTTCCTCGCGCCAGACCATGATGGCCTCGAAAGTCAGCGGGCTTTCGCAGAGGCCGCGGATCATCGCATTGCGGCCGGCCTCGATGCGTTTGGCAATCGCGATCTCGCCCTCACGCGACAACAGTTCCACCGTGCCCATCTCGCGCAGATACATGCGCACCGGGTCGTCGGTGCGGTCCGATGCCGAAGAGGTGTTCTGGCCGGTGACCGCGGTCGAGCTCTTCGAGGTTACGGCCTTGCCGTCGCCTTCGTCCTCGCTCTCATCGTCGCTGTCGTCCTCGGCGGCCTTGGCCTTGGAATCGTCCTCGTCCTCGGGCGCGTCCTCGCTCTCGATGACATTGACGCCGACTTCGGAAAGCTGGGCGAGCACATCCTCGATCTGTTCAGACGTGAATTCCTCCTCCGGGAGGACCTTGATGATTTCGTCATGGGTGACATAGCCGCGTTTTTTCGCGGCCTTGATCATCGCCTTGACGGACTGATCGGTGAGATCGAGCAGCGGGCCGTCCTGCTGGGTTTCGCCCGTATTTCCTGCCGCTGCCGATTTCGTCTTTGTTGCCATTACACGTATTTCCCAAAGGCGGCCGCCCGACCGCATTAACCCTGACCGTGTCCGGTCATTCTCCGGACTGCCGACGCGCGCGCCGGCGGCGATGGAGCTCCATCAGGCCGCGCAGCGTTTCGGCATCATCATTCTCAATTTCCTCGGCGAGCCGAGACCGCATTTCCTGCCGTTTAGACTGATAACCCGCTTGTTCCATATAATCGCTCGCGAGGCGTGTCCAAGCCTCTTCGCGATGGATGGCAGTTGCTGTTTCCCCGCCCAGCGCCGCGCGCATGGGGTGCTTTTCGATGTCCAGCCGCTTGAGACTGTCCGCAAACCCCTGACCGGCAAGGTAATTCCGCAATCCGCCCGCCTGCTCCACATCACCCGCAGCCAGCGCGTCTAGGATAGCATCGCGCAGGCTGTCAAGCTGTCCGCAGTCCAGCCGCATGAGAAGTTCGGCCTGATTTTCGGCAATTTCCGGGTATTCGATCGTGGCAAGCAGCAGGTGACGCAGCTTGGTCGGCGTCTGACGTGCCTCCAGCAATCGCTTGGTCTCGGCCGTCGCGCCCGGCGTGATGCCGCGCCGCTGAAAACGCTTCCCGGTACGGGCCGGACCGCCGAAGACCTGCTCCAGTTTCTGGTCGAATTCGCGCTGGTATTCCTCGCGCACCGCCGGATTCTCGATGCGGAAGAGCAGCGCCCGCAGCCGCTTGCGGAAGCCGGCCCGCGCATCCGGATCGGTGAGCGGTTCCTTTTCGGCTTCCATATCCCAAAGGATGGAGGCGAGAGAGCGCGTATGGCCGATCGCCTCCTTGAGGGCCGACGCGCCTTCCTCCTTCAGCAGATCGTCCGGGTCCTTGCCGTCCGGCAGGAACACGAATTTGAGCGTCTTGCCGGGTTCCAGCAGCGGCAGTGCCCGCTCGGCGGCCCGGTTGGCCGCCATGCGCCCGGCACTGTCGCCGTCGAGGCAGATCACCGGTTGATCACCGGCACGCCAGAGCAGCCGCAACTGGTCTTCGCCCAGCGCCGTGCCCATCGGCGCGACGGCATGGCCGATCCCGGCACGGTCAAAGGCAATCGCATCAAAATAGCCTTCCGCCACGATCAGGCCGCGCGCGTCGGAGGCAGGATCGGCAGCGGCTTTGCGGGCTTGCGGATAGCGGTAGAGATTATGCCCCTTGTGGAAGATCGGGGTCTCGGGCGAGTTGAGGTATTTGGCACGGGCATTGGCCGTCATCGCCCGGCCGCCGAATGCGACCAGGCGGTTCCGCGGGTCGCGAATGGCAAACATGATCCGGCCGCGGAACCGGTCATAGGGCACACCGCCATCGTCGGGCGCGATGACCAGGCCACAATCAATCAGCTCGCCGGGCTTCGCGCCCGCGGCGATAAGCTCGTCTTTCAGGGCCGAACGGGAATCCGGTGCATAGCCGATCTCGTAGCGCTCCCACTCCGCCGGACCGTAGCCTCGGCGCTCGAGATATTGCCGGGCATCGACGCCGGCGCCGGATCGCAACTGACCGGAGAAGAAGCGCTGCGCCGCTTCCATCCATTCGACAAGGGATTTGGAGGCCTCGGCTTTTTTTGCGGCTTCCGGGTCGGCCTTGGGCAGTGGCAGACCGGCGATCGACGCCAGCTGTTCGGCGGCTTCCATGAAGGACAGGCCTTCCATCTTCATCAGCCAGTCAAACGCATCACCATGCTCGCCCGAAGCAAAGCACTGGTCGAAGCGCTTTTCGTCATTGACGAAAAAAGACGGCGTCTTTTCCTTCTTGAACGGCGAGAGACCGGCAAATTCCCGCCCCTGCCGCTTCAGGCTGACCTTCTTGCCCACGAGATCCGACAGGCGGACCCGGGCACGAATTTCATCCTTGAAGTCGTCGGTCAGACGCATGAGTCATCCGGAATCTGGCGGGTTCGCCAGACTACGCCATGCCAACCGGCTTGGCGACGTCTCAGGCTGCGTCCGTGAGCAGCGATTTGATCTTGGCGCCGGCCTGCGAGAAATCCATGCGGCCGGTATAACGCTCTTTCAGCGTTCCCATGCACTTGCCCATGTCTTTCAGACCGGTGGCACCGAGTTCCTCGACCACGCCGCGGGCGGCGTCCTCGATCTCCTCGTCATCCATCGGACGGGGCAGGTATTCGCGCACGATATCGGCTTCGGCGCGTTCCTTCTCCGCAAGATCGAGACGGCCAGCATTCTCGTAGGTCTCGGCGCTCTCATCGCGCTGCTTTGCGAGCTTCTGCAGGATCGCCATGATCTCGCTTTCCTCGCAGCCCTGGCAGCGGTCTTCGGCACGCGCGGCAATATCACGATCCTTTATCGCGGTGGACACAAGGCGGAGCGTCGACAGGCGCACCGCGTCCTTTTCCTTCATCGCGGTTTTCAGATCGGAGAGAATTCTTTCACGTATGGACATGTCACCCAAAACCCCGGCGCCATCCCGGCGCCTATAAGGCCATTGTTTTTCCAGTGTTTTTCAGCTCAAGCCATTTCTTGACGCTTTATGGCGCGTCACCTAGCTTCGCGCGCCATCAACCTTTACAAAGATAGCGGTTCCCGCCCTCTTCATGCAAGGAGCGCGCTCGTATGACGACGACGCCAAAAAATCAAGCCCCCGCGTCAACGACTTATGCCCGGCTTGTCCTGGCGGATGGCACGGTGTTCGCGGGTCATGGGCTCGGTGCGAAGGGCGAATCAGTCGGGGAATTGTGCTTCAACACGGCCATGACGGGGCAGCAGGAAATCCTCGCCGACCCGTCCTATGCCGGACAGATTGTCTGCTTCACCTTTCCACATGTCGGCAATGTCGGCACCAATGACGAGGACGAGGAAGCGAGCAGCGCACCCGCCCGTCACGCCGCCACCGGCATGGTGATGCGCGCCGACATGACCCAACCCGCCAATTACCGTTCAATGGCGCATTTCGCGGACTGGATGGAAAAGCGTGGGATTATCGGGATATCCGGCGTCGATACGCGGGCAATCACGCGCCGCATCCGCGAGAGCGGTATGCCGATGGCGGTGATCGCACACTCCGAGACGGATGATTTTGACCTCGAAGTCCTGAAAGCCAGAGCGCGGGACGCCCGGTCCATGGAGGGCCAGGAATTGGCGGCAGACGTGATGTCGGCAGCCGGCAGCGACTGGGATGAAGGGGACTGGGCGTGGGAAGCCGGTCATACCGCCGGGCCCAAGGACGGTCCGCTTGTCGCGGTCCTCGATTATGGCGTGAAAGCCAACATATTGCGCCGGCTCGTCTCCGCGGGAGCGCGCGTGAAGCTGGTGCCCGGCAAGGCATCGGCCAGCGATGTCCTGGCGCTGAAACCCGACGGCGTGGTGGTTTCCAATGGCCCGGGTGATCCGGCCGCAACCGGCACGTATGCGCTGGACACGATCCGGGGCGTCATCGATGCCGGCATTCCTGTGCTGGGCATTTGCCTCGGCCACCAGATGCTGGCGCTCGCCCTGGGCGGCAAGACCATCAAGATGGCACAGGGCCATCATGGCGCGAACCACCCGGTGAAGAACCATGAGACCGGACAGGTCGAAATCGTCTCCATGAACCACGGCTTTGCGGTCGACGCGTCCAGCCTGCCGGACGATGCCGTCGAGACCCATGTCTCCCTGTTTGACGGATCGAATTGCGGCTTCCGGCTGACGAGCCGGCCGGTGATGTCGGTGCAGCATCACCCCGAGGCCAGCCCGGGGCCCCAGGACAGCTTTGCGGTTTTTGACCGCTTCGTTGAATCGCTCAGCCGGGAGACCGCCTGATGGATCTGACCCGGACCTGCCCCGCCTGCGGCGGTGCATTCGAGACGGCCTATCCGCCCTTCGATCTTCCACTCGATCAGAAAGCCGCGATCAATGCCTGTAACCAGTGCGGGCTGGCCCAGCGCGATCCCGGCGTGGCTTTCGACTTTACCCATCTGGGTGCCGAGCATTTCATGGATGATTGGCGCGCGCTGGATCTGTCCGGCCTGTCTTTCAAGTATGACCGCATGGAGGATGCGGCCCGGGACCTGACACCCTGGGTGGTCAAGACCGGCCCCTGGGACAAACATTTGCTCGATGTCGGCTCCGGCCCCGGCTATTTCCTGTTCCATGCCCGCGCGCATGGCTGGAAAGTGCAGGGCGTCGATCCCTGGAAGGAGATCGCAGCCTGGGGCACCAAGCACCTCAACATGCCGGTCGAGCCGGTCCGGATCGAGGACAGTCAGCTGGAAGACGGCGCTTTTGAAGTCGTCACGGCCCTCGATGTGATCAGCTTCACC
>CBDUFA010000055.1:0-7412 GCA_965366295.1 uncultured Hyphobacterium sp. | reverse complement strand
AAGGCGCTTTACGATTTCGGCATGCCGATGGGCCCCCTGGCCATGGGCGATCTCGCCGGGCTGGACATCGGTTATGACAATCGCCGCTCCATGGTCGCAGGTGAGGACTATGAGCCCCTCGCTTCCACCCTCCAGGACCGCCGGGTTGAAATGGGCCGCAAGGGACAGAAGACGGGCGCGGGCATCTACAAGTACGAGGCCGGATCCCGTACGCCGGTGCCAGACCCGGAGGTCATGGCCTTGATCGATCAGCTTGCCGCTGAACACGGTATAGAGCGGCGAAAGATCGGTGCCGATGAAATCGTCGAGCGCTGCATGCTCGCCCTGATCAATGAAGGCGCGCGCATTCTCGAGGAAGGCATCGCACAGCGAGCCAGCGATATCGATGTGGTCTATGCCAATGGCTATGGATTTCCGCGATATCGTGGCGGACCGATGTTCTATGCCGATGAGCTCGGCCTTCCACATGTGCTCGACCGCATCAATCACTATCGCGACAGGTTCGGACCGAAATGGTGGACGCCTGCCGCGTTGATCGAACAACTCGCCGCGTCGAATGGCTCGTTCGGCGCCTGGAAGAAGGGATAATCAATGGGACATCTTGAGGGACGCACAGCCGTCATCACCGGGGGTGGAACGGGTATCGGCCTGGCAATCGCCAAGCGCCTCGCAGCCGACGGTGCCAACTGCGTGTTGATGGGCCGTAATCTCGAACGGCTCGAGACGCAGGCCGCCGGTATTGATCGGGCACGCGCCGTCCAGTGTGACGTCACCGATCCGGAAAATGTTGCGGCCGCCTTTGCCGATGTCCGTAGCGGAGGTCCGGTCTCGGTCCTGGTCAATAATGCCGGCATTGCCTCCTCGGCTCCCTTTCATCGCATGAGCGAGGAAGAATTCCTCCGGATCCAGGACGTGAATGTGACCGGCGTTTTCCGCTGCACCCGGGCGGTTGTCGATGATTTGCGCGCGGCGGATTATGGCCGGGTGATCAATATTTCCTCGATCGCCGGCCTGTCTGGCGGTCCCTACATTTCCCACTATTGTGCTTCCAAGCATGCCGTGATCGGCATGACCCGGGCCCTCGCCGCGGAATGGGCCAAGACGCAGACCACGATCAACGCCATCTGTCCCGGCTATGTCCGGACCGAAATGGCCGAGAATGCGATCCGCACCATCATCGAGAAAACCGGCGCGACGCGCGAACAGGCCATCGCGGAACTGGCCAAGAGCAATCCGCAAGGGCGTTTGCTTGAAGTCGAGGAAGTTGGGGAGATTGCGGGCTGGCTGTGCCATCCGGACAGCCGCGGGATCAACGGGCAGGCCATTGCATTGAATGGCGGTCATTCCATGTAGGAAGCGGGCAGCAAATGCCCTAGACCGAGGTCATCAGTTAGCGGGAATACTCATGCGCCAGTTCTATGTTTTCATCAAATGCGAGCTCGGCAAGACCTATGATGTCGCCAGCGACATTGTCGATCAGGTCGATGAGGCACGGCATGTGCACTCGGTATCCGGCGCTTTCGATCTACTGGCCCATTTCGCGGTTGATTCCGACGAGGATATCGGGCGTTTCGTAAACCAGCGGATTCAGACCCTTCCCCATATCAAGGACACGCAGACCATTCTGTGTTTCAATGCCTTCACGCCCGATCGCGGCCTCGGCGAAAGCTGACCGCCATGCATCTCGGCGTCTTCGATCTCTTCAAGATCGGTGTGGGACCATCCAGCTCCCACACTGTGGGGCCAATGTCAGCCGCCCGGACCTTTGTTGCGCGTGTTCACGATGAACACGGGCTTGAAAAACTGCATCGGCTGAAAGTGGAGCTGTACGGCTCCCTGGCCTTCACCGGTGTCGGCCACGGAACCGACAATGCCGTTGTGCTCGGCCTGGAGGGTCACGATCCGGCCGAAATCGATCCAGACATGATTGCCGGCCGGATCGAGCACATCCGCTCCGGCGGCAAGCTCCATGCGGGGGGTGAACACGAGATTGCATTCGATTGGTCGCACGACCTCGTCTTTGACGGCGGCACGCGCCTTCCCTTCCACTCCAATGCGATGAAGTTCCGCGCAGAGGACGCGTATGGCGAGGTGCTCCGCGAGGAAATCTGGTATTCGATCGGCGGTGGTTTCGTCATCGACGAGCACGAAGCCGGCCGCAATTCTGCCGTCGGTGACCAGGAAGGAGAGCCCTACCCGTTCAATACCGGAGATGAGCTGATCGCCTTGGGCAAGGAGCACGATCTCTCGATCCCGGAAATCATGCTGGCCAACGAGATGCATTTCCGGTCAGAGCCGGAAATCCGCGACGGAATCCGGGCCATCTGGCTGGCCATGGAAGGCTGTATAGACCGCGGCTTGCGGCATGAAGGTGTCCTTCCGGGCGGACTGAACGTGAAACGGCGGGCACCGCGAATCCACAAGGCCCTGCTGGGCGATCCCGACAAGGCCGAAGCGGATCCGCTGACCGCCATGGACTGGATCAATCTCTGGGCCATGGCCGTGAACGAGGAAAATGCCGCGGGTGGCCGGGTGGTCACCGCCCCGACCAATGGCGCAGCGGGCATCATCCCGGCCGTCGTACGCTATTTCGACCGCCATCACAGGAAGACCGGCGATGCCGACGCCATGTTGCGGTTTTTCCTGACAGCTGCCGCTATCGGGGCACTCTACAAGAAAAATGCCTCGATATCTGGTGCGGAGGCCGGCTGCCAGGGTGAAGTTGGCGTGGCGTGCTCCATGGCCGCTGGCGGGCTCGCCGCGGCGTTGGGCGGCACCAACCAGCAGATCGAGAATGCCGCCGAGATCGGCATGGAGCACAATCTCGGCCTGACCTGCGACCCGGTGGGCGGGCTGGTCCAGATACCGTGCATAGAACGCAATGCGATCGGGGCTGTGAAAGCCATTGATGCGGCGCGCCTGGCGCTTTCGGGCGATGGCGAACACAAGGTCTCGCTTGACCAGGTCATCAAGACCATGAGCGACGTCGCCAGGGACATGTCCGACAAGTACAAGGAAACGTCCCAGGGTGGCCTTGCGATCAATGTGCCGGTCTGCTGAGCGGGCTAGTTCGCGAAGCTTCCACCGCCGGATGACCCGGTACCGCCCGCCATCTCGGTTTCATTGAGAACGTTCAGCGGTTGGCCCGGGATCAGGTTTTCCGCCCCGCGGATCACGACCCGGTCTCCCGCCTCCACATTGCCCGTGACCGCAACAAGGCCATCGCCGCGTGTGCCGGTCACGACCTGGACCTGTTCCGCGGTCCCTTCCTCGGACACCACCCAGACATGCGAGCCGCCGGAGCGAAGCACAACCGCATCCTGCGGCACGGCGATGACATGTTCGCTGGCCGATCGCGGCAGCAGAACCCGGATCGCTGTACCGGCGATCCAGGGCGAGTTTTCGAGATCGACCCGGACCTCGAATGTGCGGGTGGCCTCATCGCCAACCGGAATGATCCGCCGGACCGGAGCGTCCATCTCCTGCTCGCCATCGCTGACAGTCACATGGTCGCCGACAGCGATGAATTGCGCCACGGAGATCGGGGCCTGGGCCTGGGCCTCCAATGCAGTCGTGTTAACGAGCCGGACGATTTCACGGCCGGGATTGGAATACTCGCCGACCTCGATCAGGCGTTCCACCACCCGCCCATCGAACGGGGCGAGGATCTCGGTCCGGTCAAGGTTGAGCTGGGCGCGTTGCACGGCGCTCCGGGCTTCCGCTTGTTCCTGGAGCGCCAGGTTGCGCGCCAGCTCCACTTCGCGCAGCCGTGTTTGCGGGGCTGTCCCCTGCTCCACCAGTTGCGACCAGCGTTCGTATTCGGCGGACTGGTATTCGGCATTCGCCGTCAAACGCGCCAGGCGCGACCGGGCTTCGCTGAGCTGAAGCCGCGGCTCGGTATTGTCGAGACGCGCGACCGGCGCACCCGCTTCCACCAGATCGCCGGGTTCGGCTACGAAAACCACCCGGCCTGACGCTTCCGACGCAATGCGGGAATCGCGGCGGCTGATGACCGTGGCCGGGCTCTGGATGGTCGGCGCCATATCGGTCTCAATCGCCACATCGACCCGGACATTGGCCGGAGGGAGCTGCTGTCCCTGCTGGGCACTGGCGTTGGCACAGAGCGATGCAATGGCGATGGCCGTGATGGCAAGTGATTTCAAGGACATTCCATTACTCCGCAGGGGCAAGTTCGGACCGGCCCTGATGGGCAGGTGAATTTTCGCCGATCCGTAACAGGCTCGGGATCAGCACAAGGGTGAAGATCAGGCTGACACTCATACCACCGACAATAGCGGCGGCCAGACCCCGATAGATTTCGCTTCCCGCGCCCGGGAAGATCAACAGGGGTGTCATGCCCAGAATACTGGTCAGCGTCGACATGAAGATCGGGCGCAAGCGGATCCGCAACGCTTTCCGGACGGCATCGCTGCGCGACAAACCACTTCGTTCACCCTGCCGGGTCTGGTCGACCAGCAGGATGGCATTGTTGATCACAAGCCCCAGCAGGATGATGAACCCCATCATAGTCAACAGATCCAGGGGCTGTCTTTGTTGCGTGGTCTGCTGCATCACGAAGTCTAGAATGCGCAACACCGCAACGCCGCCCACCGTCGCCAGCGGGATGGAAATCATCACCAGCAGCGAGTCCCAGATCGACCGGAATAGCCCGGCCAGTATCAGGAACAGGATGAAGAGCGCGAAGGCGAAATTCTGAAGCATGGTGGAAATGGCGCGGTTCAGACTGTCCGCACTACCGCCATAGACGATCGATCCGTCAGGGCCGAGCGCCTGCAGGAGGGCGGGCTCGACATCATTCTGGATGACGTCGAGCATTTCCTCGAGAGTCTGGCCTTCGGGCTGCGAGATATTGATCGTGATGGTCCGCCGGCGATCCACACGCTGGATGCCCGTCGGCGACAGGCTTTCCTGAACATCGACCAGGTCACCCAGGGGGACGATCGCCCCGGACGGCGTGGCCACCGGGATTCCTTCCAGCTCTTGCACATCATCCCAACCTTCTGTGCGAAGGATCATGTTCAAGCGCTGATCGCCATCAAAGTACTCGCCAACGAACTGCCCGTCGCCGAGCGCCGCAATCACGGTGCCGACCTGGGCCCGGCTCCAGCCGGATTCCTGGATACGCCGGTCATTGGGTATGATGGACAGGCTCGGCTGCGTGGCTTGCGGTGGCGGATTGGCGTTGATGTTGGTGCCCTGGAAACGCTCGCGCAGCATGTTCACGCCCAGCACTGCAGCGGCTGACAATCGGCCCTGGTCAGCCGATTGGAGATTGACCTGGATTCCGCCACCCTGTCCGAAACCGCCGAACAATTCGCCCCGGAAAGCAAAGGCACCGACATCGGGAATCCCGGCGATGATCTCGTTGCGGACCAGTTCTTCCAGCGCGCGGATGTCACCAATGTCCCGGGCCCGGAACCCGGCATTCGCAAAGGTTCCGAACGTACCGAAATAATAGTTCAACAACGCAGGCTCTTCCTCGCCAGACATATAGGGTTCGGCGCGTTCAATGATGACGCTCGCCACCTCTTCATCGACCCATTGCGGATTCGCGCCCGGCGGCAGCTGGAAGAAGACATCGATTGCGTCACGGCGCACGGGCGGCAGGTAATCCAGATTGGGCAGCATGAACCAGCTGGCAGCCGTCGGCAGCAGGATAAGCCCGGCAATGATTCCGATCCGGCGCAGCGTGCCGCCGGTGAGGCGCATCAGGAAATTCGTCAATTTCTCGATGATCGGCTGTTTCGCTGGTCCGGCGCGGTCGCGCACCCATTTCTCGGTCGCGACGGGCAGAATGGTGACAGCGACGAACATGGAGATCGCCACGCCCACCGCGATGGTGATCGCGAGGTCGGCGAATAGCTGGCCTTCCGCGTCGTCCAGGAAAATGATCGGCAGGAAGATCGCCACCGTGGTCGTGGTCGATGCAAAGAGCGCGCCCCAGACCTGTCCGGCCCCTTTTTCCGATGCCGTGTGAGCATCATCGCCGGCCTCTCGGCGACGAATGATATTCTCCATCACCACGATGGCGGCGTCGAGCACCATGCCGGTCGCGAAAGCGAGGCCGGCCAGCGAAATGACGTTGAGCGTCCGACCCAGAACGAACAACACGATCAGCGTGGCCAGCAGGCTGATCGGAATAGCCAGCGAAATGATCAGGGTTGCGCGGCTGCGCCGCAGGAACAGCCACAGGCCACCGATCGCCAGCGCGATCCCGAGCGCGAGATTGGTGCGCAGGAGATTGATCGCCCGGTAGATGAAGACTGAGGCATCGAATGAAGGCTGAAGTGACAGGCCGAGTTCCGCAGCTTCACTCTCGTTGATAACGGCGATCTCGTCCTTCACGGCGTTGAGCGCGGCCAGGAAGTTGGCACCATTTTCCCGCGTGATCTGGATCCCGATCGCCGGATTGCCGTTCTGATAGGCGAAAGTGTTGTTTTCACCGTAATCGATCCGTGCATCGGCGACATCGCGCAGATAAACCGGCCGCCCATCGCGCCAGTCGACCACGAGGTCGGCAAGTTCGCTCGGGTCGTATTCGCCCTCATATCGCATTGTGTAGGCGCGCCGCCCGATCGTGGCATCGCCGCCTGAAACATCGGTATTTCCGCGCAAGGCCGCTGCGATCTCGGGGATGGAGACCCCCAGAGCCGCCGCGCGATAGGGATCGAACACGATCTGGTATTCCTGAGGCCTCAGCCCCCAGTTGGCCTGGGCATTGGCGACACCGGGAAGGGCCGACAGGCGCGGCACGACCGTATTGTTGATGAAATCGGAATAGTCGTTGATTTCCCGTGGATTGCCCGGCAGGGCCTGGACGAAATAATAGATCAGGATCTCCCCCGACCCGCCACCAAACCCGCTATTGATATTGGGTCCGACAGCGTCCAATGGCATCGGAGGGAGCTGGTTCATGCGGCCGACCACATCGATCAGCGCCTGGTCCATGTCCGTGCCATTGGCAAAGGTCAGGTTCAGGAAGGCCGCGCCTTGCCCGATATTGACCCGAAGCTCCTCAAGCCCGGAAATACCCGCGAGCGCCTGCTCCTGTGGCTCGACGATCTGGGATTCCATTTCCTGCGGAGACGCCGCACGCCAGAAGGTCTGCACAAAGAGTTGCGGACGATTCGTATCGGGAAACAGCTGGACCGGTAGCCGCGTGACGCTCATGGCGCCGATCACCGCCACCAGGAGGACGGCGATCAGGATGGCCACCGGATTTTTCAGGGCAAAACGTGTCAAAGGCATGCGTGCGTCTCCCTCGCTGGCAGGGAAACTGCGACGAACCGCCCAATTCACATAGTTAAACTATGGTCAGGCGCCTCACGCGGCTGTGATTCCACGCTTGATCCAACAAATGGATGATTGTTTCCCGATACCTAGGCAGCCAG
>CBDUFA010000054.1:0-7512 GCA_965366295.1 uncultured Hyphobacterium sp. | reverse complement strand
CGCCTCGATCAGCGAATGACCGGCGACATAGTTCTTACCGCGGGCTGCGAGCGCGCTGCGCACATCCGCTGGCGAGGCCTCGATCCAGGAGATGCGGTCTTCGTATTCCGTCCACCGGTAGACAAGCGACTGGCGTAGCGTGCTGATGAGCGTTTCCGGGTCTTCAAGGCGATTGAGTGCCGGCAGGCCCGAATTGATCTCGGCCAGCATGTCGTCACGCATCCGTGCCAGGAATGCCGGAATTTCCTTTTGAACCGGCGCATCGGCACCCGCGAGGAAATCGGCAAAGGCATCGGGAAACAGGCTTGGCGCGCCCGGCTCCGCATGCCACCAGGCGTGCTCGGCTGCGCTGGCCAGGAAAACACCCTCGACCAGTAATCCGGAAACAGATTCGGGGTGTGCTTGCGCATAGGCCAGGGCCAGCGTCGAACCCCAGGACGGTCCCATCACGACCCAGCATTCAAATCCCATTTGCCGCCGCAGCGATTCGAGATCCGCAACCAGGTGCGGCGTCGTGTTGTTTTCGAGCGAAAACAGCGGGGTGGACCGGCCGCAACCGCGCTGGTCCAGGAGGACCAGGTCAAACACGTCGGGATCGAAATAGCGCCGGTGCGTGGGCGTACAGCCTGACCCGGGGCCGCCATGCAGGAAGATCGCCGGCAGACCGCCTTTCCGGCCACACCGCTCCCAGTAAAGCGAATGGCCGTCGCCGGTTTCAAGCCGGCCGGTTTCAAATGGCGATATTTCCGGGAACAGGGTCATCGGGAAATGGTGCCGCAAGAGAGAATTGAACTCTCGACCTCATCATTACCAATGATGCGCTCTACCACTGAGCTACTGCGGCCAAGACCATGGATCGCGGCGTATAACCCATCGCTGCGCGCTCGCCAAGTCTGGCTTGACGTCCGGGCGCAGCACCGTCACATCGGGGACTATGAGCTCGTCTGATCCAAATGACACGCCGCCGAAACCCCGGCCGAAATCGAACGATAAGGAAGCGCGGCTGGCCGAAGCCCTGCGCCGCAATCTCCGTCGCCGGAAAGCCGCAGCGAAGCCTGACAAGACGCCTTGAAATGGCCATGTCCGCTGTTTGAATTGAAAGCCGAGACGTCAAGAGCAGGATTTCATGGATTCGATCAGGATACGTGGCGGTAATCGCCTCACCGGAACAGTCACCATATCTGGCGCCAAGAATTCGGCCCTCAAGCTGATGGTCGCGACCCTGCTGACCGATCAGCCGCTTTTCCTCACGCGGATGCCGGATCTCGCCGATACGCGCTTCCTGGCCACGCTTCTCGGGCATCTTGGCGCGGAGGTGAGCCGGGAGAGGGATCGTATGACGCTTCATACGCCGGCTTTGAAAGTTGCCGAAGCGCCTTACGACCTGGTCCGGAAAATGCGCGCCAGTTTCAATGTGCTCGGCCCGCTTCTGGCCCGCAATGGCGAAGCACGGGTTTCACTGCCTGGTGGTTGCGCCATCGGTGCACGTCCGGTCGATCTGCATCTCAAGGCGCTCGAAGCGCTGGGGGCCGAGATCGAGCTGACGGAAGGCTATGTGGAAGCGCGCACACCGAACGGGCTTCGTGGCGCACAGATCAACTTCCCTTTCGTTTCAGTGGGGGCGACGGAACACGCCATGCTGGCGGCTGTGCTCGCGGATGGCGAGACCGTGCTGGAGAATGCAGCCCGCGAACCGGAAATCGTCGATCTGGCAAATTGCCTGAACGCGATGGGCGCCAGGGTTTCCGATGCCGGGACCTCGACGATCCGGATCGAGGGCGTCAGCCGGCTTGCCGGTGCCGAACATGCGGTTGTGCCGGACCGGATCGAGACCGGCACGTATGCGCTGGCCGTGGCAACCGCCGGCGGCGATGTCCTGCTGGAAGACGCGGTCTGGTCGCACAACACTGCGCTGTGGGATCGATTGAAAGCGGCTGGCGTCGAGCCCATCAAGGAAACGGATGGTGTACGGCTCCGCTCGATGAATGGCCGGCTGAAAGCCACCGATATCGAGACACGTCCCTATCCGGGTTTCCCGACCGACGAGCAGGCCCAGTTCATGGCGGCGATGTGCGTCGCCGATGGCCGGTCGGTTATCCGGGAGACGATTTTCGAGAACCGTTTCATGCACGCGCCCGAACTGATGCGCATGGGCGCCAAGATCGATTTGCGGGGCAATGAGGCGGTGGTGACCGGCGTCGAAAAATTGCGCGGCGCGCCCGTTATGGCGACGGACTTGCGCGCCTCGGTCTCGCTGGTCATAGCAGGACTGGTTGCCGCAGGTGAAACAGAGATCGGTCGCGTCTATCATCTCGACCGGGGATTCGAGAATCTCGAAGCCAAGCTCGCCGCCTGCGGGGCGGATATCGAGCGCGTGAAGGGATAGGACCGGGGCTGTGGCAAGACGCCAACCGTTGAGACTGGCCGCTGAGGATGCCGATGATCTGACCGTCATCTCGGCGGCGCTGCAGGATGCCGTTGCGCAACTCGGTGACTTTTCCTTTGACCGAAAGGCCCGGCGCTTCACCTGTGTTTTCAACCGGTTCCGCTGGGAAGATGGCGAGCGCCGCCAAGGATGGCGGGCCCGTTCCGCGCTCGACGTGTCCGGCGTGCTGGCCGCGAAGTCCATGCGGCTCAAGCAAGGCGCTCCGGACGCCGTCGTGTCGCTGCTTTCGATGGAGTTCGAGGCCGGCGAAACGCCCGGCGGCACGCTGCTGTTTGCGTTTTCCGGAGGCGGATCGCTGCGGCTCGATGTTGAATGCGTCGATGCCTTGTTGGTCGATATTTCCGAGCCCTGGCCTGCGAAATCCCGGCCGCATCACGAGGACAGGGAATGAGCGGGTCTGAATTCATCGCCGCAATTGACCTGCTCGGCCTCCAGACCGGGGACACGACCGCCGACAGAGAGCGCCGGGTGGCCATCTCCGACCTCCTGGAATCCAACCAGTTTTCGCCGAACGGCGATGATCTCGGCCCCTATCACGTCCAGCTGTCGATCGAGGACGGCCGGCTGACCATCGACATCCGCACCGAAGGCAAAGAGCCGGTGCATGCCTTCATGTTCTCGCTTGGCCCGTTCCGCGGCATCTTCAAGGACTATTTCATGATTTGCGAGAGCTATCATGAGGCCGTCCGTGACTCGTCGCTGGCGCAGATCGAGGCCATCGATATGGGTCGCCGCGGCGTCCACAATGAGGGTGCCGAGCTGCTGCGCGAGCGGTTCGCAGGCAAGATCGACGTCGATTTCGAGACCGCCCGCCGTCTCTTTACGCTGATCGGGGCCTTGCATCATCGCGCCGGGGGCGGCTGACACCCGCGTGAAATAACAGGATTTGGGCTCGACTTGTGACCCGGTGCGCGTCTATATACCGCGCCGCACGGGCATATGTGTTATGTTCGAGCGTTGATTCACCGCCATCAAGAGGAGCACATGGCGAAAGAAGAACTTCTGGAGTTTCCCGGCGAGGTGACGGAATTGCTTCCGAATGCCACCTTCCGCGTGAAGCTGGAAAATGATCACGAGATCATTGCCCACACGGCGGGCAAGATGCGCAAGAACCGTATCCGGGTTCTGGCCGGCGACAAGGTGCTTGTCGAAATGACGCCGTATGATCTGACCAAGGGCCGGATCACCTATCGCTTCAAGTAAGTTTTGAGCGCTTGGCTGGCATGACAGAACGCAAGCGTCTCGTGCTGGCCAGCCAGTCGCCGCGGCGGCTCGAATTGCTGCGGCGCATCGGCGTGGAGCCGGACGAAGTCCGGCCTGCCGATATAGACGAATCCGAAATTCCCGGAGAGACGCCGCGCCAGGTCGCTGAACGGCTGGCGCGGTCGAAAGCCTCTGCCATCCGCGCAAAGGACGCGCTCGTGCTCGGGTCGGATACCGTTGTCGCGGTTGGACGGCGAACCCTGCCCAAGACGCTGGAAGAAGCCGGGGCGCGGCGCTGCCTTCAGCTTTTATCGGGCCGGGGGCACAGGGTCTGGACCGGTGTGGCGATCGCCGCGCCGGATGGCCGGATGTCGGCCCGGGTGGTGGAAACCCGTGTGAGTTTCAAGTCGCTCTCACAGGACGAGATCGATGCTTACATCGCCAGCGGCGAATGGCATGGCAAGGCGGGCGGCTACGGAATCCAGAGTATGGCCGAAGCTTTTGTCACCCGGCTAGTCGGATCCTATTCGGGCGTGATGGGCTTGCCACTCTATGAGACGGCCAATCTTCTGCGCGGTTGCGGCTATCCGGTCCTGAAGTCATGAGCCGGATCATCGCCGTCGAGGACTGGGTCGGTGAATCCCGTGCTGCGATCGTCGAGCACGGCCGCATCGTCGAATTGCATTTCGATCGGTGGAGCGAACAGGACAGCCGGGCATTTCTCGGCGAGCTCTATCTGGGCCGCGTCCGGAAAATTGACGGGGCCCTCAATGCGGCTTTCGTCGATTTGGGCCGGGGCGAGCCGGGATTCCTGCCGTTCGGCAAGGCCGGCCGGCCGCAAGGCTTGCACGAGGGTGCCGCCATCGGTGTCCGGGTAGCGCGCGAGGCTTTTGCCGAGAAAGGCCCGACGCTCGCCCTGGCCGACATGGCCGCGGGCGGAACGGCCCCGGAGTTGATCGAGAGTGACGGCAATCTCGCCGAACGCCTGTTGCGCCGCTATCCGGATGCGGAGGCAGTCTGGGCTGATGAGGCCGGGGTCGACATCGCGGCGGCGATCGAGGCCGCCGGAAACGCCGTGGCGCCTGTACCAGGGGGCGGAAACCTGCACATCGAACCCACGCGTGCCCTGACCGCGATCGACATTGACAGCGCTGGCAAGAGCACCAATGCCGGCCGCAAGCTGGCGTTGGACGTCAATATGGCCGCCATGCCGGAAATCGCGCGGCAAATCCGGCTTCGGGGCCTGGGCGGGAATATCGTCATCGACAGCCTGCATCTGCGCGCCCAGCCGGACCGCAAGGCCGTGGAGGGGGCGCTGAAACGCGCCTTGAAAGCGGATCCGGCCCGCATCGATGTACTGCCTATTTCCCGTCTTGGTCTGATCGAGATGGTGCGTCAGCGCACCGGACGCTCCATTGCCGAAAATCTGCTTGATGCGCGTGGCCAAGATTCAACGGAGACGCTGTCGCTCGCGGCAATGCGCTTGCTCGAAGGCGAGGGGCGAGCCAACCGCGCTGCCCGGCTCACCCTTTCGGTGTCAACGGATATCAGCCAATGGCTGGACGCCGCGCCTTTCGACTGGCAGGCCGCATTGACGGACCGGCTCGGTCCGCGATTCACGGTCGAGCCGCGAGAGAACACGCCGCGTGACTTCATGGAGGTCAAAGCCTGACCATGGCCCAGCCCAAATGCCCTATTTGCAAGAAACCGGCGGAAAAGAAATGGCGGCCCTTCTGCTCGAAACGCTGCGCGGATGCCGATCTCGGCCACTGGTTGTCGGATGATTATGCGATCCCGGGCCAACCGGTTTCGCCGGAGGCGCTGGACCCGTCTGCAGAAGAGTGAAATTTCAGCGCATCGGGGCGTGGACAGGCGCAATCGAGCCGCCTATAACCCCGCCTCTCCAACACGCCCTGCCGCGCAGGGTTTGCGGGCGCCCAGGTAGCTCAGTTGGTAGAGCAGCGGATTGAAAATCCGCGTGTCGGTGGTTCGATTCCGCCCCTGGGCACCATCACTTCCGAATGCCGTTACCGTTCGCCGCTGCGCATCGCCAGCAGCAGGATAACCAGCATCATGAAAGTGAAGACGCCGGACACGATCAGGGTTTCGGCGGAGGCGCCAGCCATCATCGGGCTGGACGCCGCAACGCCATCGGAATTGGCGCCATCAGGCGAATAGCTGCGCATCATGACCTGTGGATCGGGCTCACCGAAAATCGCGATCGAGATGCGGTCCACCTGGAAGCCGAACCAGGCAAAGATGTCAGACGCAAAGCCGGGCAAGGCGCGCAGCCAGCCATCGACCGGAACGCCGAAGCGTTCGAGCAGGTCCAGCCCGCCAGTGACAAAGCCGAACAGCGAGCCGATCGAGATCAGGAAACGGAAAAACATGTCAGGCCTCCCCAGTTGAATGACAGCATGACGCCGGAAGCCTGCCCCTGGCAAGCTGAATGGAGGCTGAGATGCGTGATCCGCCGCTATTCATCCCGCTGGCCTAGCCCGCTGCGTCAAACGCCTTTCGTGTGAAATCGATAAGCTGGTCATCGATTTCGTCGGGCGAGTGGATCGACACGATATACTGGCACATGCCGCCCGGCGGCACAGCTTTCACGAGCGGATGGGAAATCTCTTCCTTCAGGTTCAGCCCCAGTTCGAAGCGGTCCTTGGTCTTCGGCCCCAGCATGGCGAACTGCTTCTTCCGGCGCAGCGACACATAGCCTTTCTTGGGCGAGACCTCGAACGCGCCGAATTCATTGATGTGGTTCATCAATTGCTCGTGGATCGGCCGCTGGTGCGCCTTGGCGCCGCTATAAATCTCGTCGAGCGGATCGCCTGCAGGCGCATCACCACCCTCGGCCTGCTTGCGCGCCAGATGAACGACCAGGTTGGCGTCGCCATGGCCAATGCCCCAGTTTTCCTTCGCCCATTTGACCATTTCGCCATGCTTGGACAGGCCCTCAGCGAGAATGTCCGACATCAGCGCCTCTCGTGCCTTGCCGGTCTTTGACTCGATATTCGTCAGCTGGGTTTCGGCTGCCTTGTCCAGAGCGCTCATCGATGTTCTCCCCGTATTGTCTGTACTGGGCAGATTGCCGTGAAAGCGATGGGTTGAAAAGCACCGAAAGGTCCGGGCCAGCCTGTGACGGCGAATTGACCCTTTCCGGGAAACACCGTCTATTTGGGCCCGCGCGCGGGGCGGACGAATGCTGTTCAATTCCTTTGAATTCCTGTTTCTTTTCCTGCCCGCCACGCTCGGCGTCTATTACGTGCTGCGCCGGTGGGTGGCGCACCATGCCGCGCTGGTTGCGCTGACGATTGCATCCTTCGTTTTCTATGCTTGGTGGGATATCCGCTATCTGCCGCTTTTGCTCGGCTCGATCATCGTCAATCACATACTGGGTTTGTTGATCTCGAAGCGCGGCAGTCAGCCATGGCTGGCCATCGGCATCGTGTTGAACCTCGCCAGCATCGGCCTGTTCAAATACGCCGATTTCTTTGCGAGCAATATCAATGCGGTTGCCGGCACACAGATCCCGCTCCCGGGCTTTGCACTGCCGCTGGCGATTTCCTTTTTCACTTTCCAGCAGATCAGCTTCCTGGTTGACGTGGCGCGCCGCGTGACAAAGCCCGCGGGATGGCTAGGGCACGGCCTATTCGTTTCTTTCTTCCCGCAGCTGATCGCGGGGCCGATTGTCCGCCACGACCAGATCGCACCGCAATACGAGGACAAGGATCGCAAGGACGATTGGGCCGAGAATATCGGCGTAGGAATGTCGATATTCGCGGTCGGCCTTTCAAAAAAGGTCCTGCTGGCTGACAATTTCGAACCCTTCGCAGCCAGCGCTTTCAATGCCGCTGCGCGCG
>CBDUFA010000053.1:0-7643 GCA_965366295.1 uncultured Hyphobacterium sp. | reverse complement strand
CTGTGCCGGCCAAGCGCCTGGCCGTGCGCGCATTGACGCCGCCCAGCGCATAGACCGGAAGAGGCGACTGCCGGACCAGCGCAGCCGCGCGGAACCGGCCCAGCGCTTCGCCACTGCCGGCGCTGCGCGTCGTGAAGACCGGCGAGAGCAGGGCGGCATCGGCACCGCACCGGGCGGCCTGTTCGAGTTCGCTGCGGTCATGGGCTGACATTGTCATCACCGCCTCGGCATGGGTGCGCCGCCAGTCACGCGCGGCCCGGGCAAGGCGTGCCGGCCAGTGAACCCCGTCCGCTTCGACGGCTTCGGCAAGTGCCGGATCGGCGGCGATCAGAAAGGTCAGCCCCTTGCGCTCGGCGATCAAGGCCAGGGCGCCGGCGATCTCGATATGGTCGGCCGCCTCGAAATGCCGGTAGATCAGCGCGCAACCATCCGGCAAAGCTTCGGCAAAGGCCAACACGTCCGGCGTCCGGTCCGGGTCGGTCAGGGCGACCAGCGGCGGCAGGATGCCGGGCACGCCGGGCCATCTGGCGGCCAGTCTTGCCAGCGGTGCGCGGTTTGAATAGGGGCTTGTGACCATGACAGATGCTTTAGCCGATATTGCCGCGCGCCGGAATGACATCCTCGAACGGATGCAGGCAGCGGCCCGGGATGCCCGCCGTGACCCGTCCGGTGTTGACCTGGTTGCCATTTCCAAGAAACAGCCCGACGCGCGGATCGACGCGGCCCTTGCCGCCGGCCAGCGCCTGTTCGGCGAGAATCGCGTGCAGGAAGCGCAAGCGCGCTGGGTGCCACGCCGCGCCGGATATCCGGATATCGAGCTGCGCCTTGTCGGCCCCTTGCAGACCAACAAGGCCGAACAGGCTGTTGCCCTGTTCGATGTGATCGAGACGCTCGATCGCCCCAAGCTGGCCCGCGAGCTCCGCAAGGCCATGGACAAGCTGGGCCGGACGCCGCGCCTCTATGTCCAGGTCAACACCGGCGAAGAGGAACAGAAAGCCGGTGTCTTGCCGCAAGACCTTGCCGCCTTTCTCGCGCAAATCCGTTGTGATCAGGATTTTGTCATCGAGGGCCTGATGTGCATCCCGCCGGTCGAGGAACCCGCCGGGCCGCATTTTGCGCTGCTGGCCGATCTCGCGGCGGCGAATGGCGTGGAAAAGCTCTCCATGGGAATGAGCGGTGATTACGAGACCGCGATCCGGTTCGGCGCCACCAGCGTCCGTGTTGGTTCGGCCTTTTTTGGTGAACGCCCTAGCGCCTGATCTCGAGCTGGTCGCCGGGCCGGGCGATTTTCAGCACCGCTTCGAGGTCCGGCCGCCGCAATGCCACGCAGCCGAGCGTCGGTGAATAATCCGGCTTGGCACAATGCAGGAAGACCGCCGAGCCCAGTCCCGCCACAGGCGGATCGTCATTGTGCGACAGCACGACGATGATGTCGTAGAGCTCGTCTTCCCGCATCAGTTCCTCGCACGAGGCCGGGTAGGGCAGGCGCACGGGCCGGTTGTAGCCCGGGTCGGCGGGATCATCGCACCAGCCATCCTCCTCGCGGATGGCTTGCACCGGCAGCCTTGTCTCCGGCGCATCACCCCGGTCAGCCCGGTAGAGCACGCGGCGCAATGTATAGGTGCCGAGCGGGGTGGCCTTGTCGCCTTCGCGCTTGTCGGCTTCCGGCTTGACGCCGGCCTTGCCGAGCGCGGCGCGCACCTCGCCCGAAGGGGATTGAAACACGCCATCCGATGTCACGGTGAAGATAGTCATGCCCGCTGTCCTGCCTGAAGCCGCAGCGCGCAGCAAGCGGTCGGCGCGGGACGCCGGCCAGCACAGATGTGCCCCGTGCGGCGTCCCGGTCGCCTCCCCCACCACGGAGGTTTCACGCCGCTGGGAAGACTCGCCCTGACGTGTCGCCGTTAACCATGCAATTTTGCTGCCATTTTCACGGCGCTCTGACAGGCCTGTCACACCATTGTGTGCTTGACCGTGATCGCCGCACCGGTCCATTTCTGCCGGGAAATTTTCGCCGGGCGGTAATAATTGCCTCCCGTACAAAAAATGGCATGATCGGGACCATGAGCGCTAAAAAGACGATTCTGTGCGTCGATGACGACGACGATCTCCGCGAAACCCTGGCCGAGCAGTTCGGCTTCCACGACGAATTCGAGGTCCGCGAAGCGGCCAACGCTACCGAGGGGATCAAGATCGCCCGCGACGAGCGTGTCGATATCGTGCTGCTCGATGTCGACCTGCCCGACATGGATGGCCGCGAGGCCTGCCGCCTGATGCGCAAGAACGGTGTCACCGCACCGGTCGTGATGCTGACCGGGCAGGACACGGATGCCGACCAGATCCTCGGCCTCGAATCGGGCGCCAATGACTATGTCACCAAGCCGTTCAAATTCTCGGTGCTGCTGGCCCGGGTGCGCGCCCATTTGCGCAGCCATGAACAGAGCGAGGATGCCGTCTTCCAGATCGGACCGTATGAATTCCGCCCGTCGATGAAGATGCTGGTCACGGCTGACGAGAAAAAGGTCCGTCTCACCGAGAAAGAAACCAATATTCTCAAATATCTCTACCGCTCCGGCGGCAAGCCGGTTTCCCGCGATGAGCTGTTGCACGAGGTCTGGGGCTATAATCCCAATGTCACCACCCACACGCTCGAGACCCACGTCTACCGCCTGCGGCAGAAGATCGAGCCCGATCCGGCACGCTCGCGCCTGCTGATCACGGAAAGCGGCGGCTACCGGCTGCAGAGCTAGGCGTTAAAGCACCAGCTCCAGCACCACCGGCACGTGATCGGACGGTTTTTCGCGGCCGCGCTCCGGCTCGTAGATGCGGAAGCCATCACGGCCTTTCGCCAGCGCCGCGTCCTTCAGCGGCGGGGTGACCCAGATGTGGTCGAGACGCCGGCCCCGGTTCGAGGCCTTGTAATCGCGCGCGCGATAGCTCCACCAGGTGTAGATCTTTTCCGGCTCGGGGATCACTTCACGCGCAACATCGATGAAGTCGCCCGCCTCGCGCATCGCGGTCAGCTTTTCTACCTCGACCGGCGTGTGCGAAATCACTTTCAAAAGCTGCTTGTGCGACCAGACATCATGCTCGAAGGGCGCGATGTTGAAATCGCCCAGGATCAGGATCTTGTCCTTTTTCGTGTCCCGCGCCGCGAAATAATCACGGGTCCGGTCCACGAATTCCAGCTTGTGGGCGAAGCGCGGATTGGTCTCGACATCCGGTTCGTCACCGCCAGCGGGAATGTAGAAATTATGCAGCTCGATCCCGGCCACGCCGACCCGCTGGTGCCGGGCCTCCTCGCGCGGGCAGATGCCTTCATCGCCGAGGTCTTCCAGCGGCAGTTTTGACGCGATCGCCACGCCATGCATGCCCTTCTGGCCGCGGATATGAAAATGCTCATAGCCCATGGCGCGGAAGGTTTTCTCCGGGAATTGTTCTTCCAGGCACTTGATCTCCTGCAGGCAGAGCACGTCCGGCTGCGCCTGGGCGACGAAGGGCGCGATCAGCGGTTCGGCGCGCAGCCGCACGGAGTTCACATTCCAGCTGGCGATGGAGATCGTCGTCATGGAAAGAGCCTTCTTTACAATATGTTGTAGGTCGAGCCTGCGAGGCCGACCGGCCAGCGTCCGCGCACGAAGAGCCGCCAGCGGGCGAGGAAGGGATGCGGCGGGTCTTCATCCTCGGATTCGGAGAGGATCACCAGAGCCGCGCCATTGGCGGCCTGCACCAGCGCACCGGCGGCCGCATTCAGCACGGCCTCGTCGCGCATATCACCCAGCGAGGCGGAATAGGCAACGGCATCCTGCGCGGCTTCCCCGGCTTTCAGCCCGACATATTCCAGCGCGGTCTGGATCGCGCTTTCATCCAGCCGCTCGGACGCCCGGGCGACCAGGCCGGCGCGCAGCATCTCCTCGGCTTCCCAGCCCTCCGGGTTGAAATCCAGGGCTTCGGCGGCTTCGGAGGCTTCTTCCCAGCTGGTCAGCAATCCGGCCCCGGCATGGGGAAAACCCAGCCCGTCGAGATAGGTGCGCGACAAATCGTGCTCGCGCTCGTCCAGCGGATCGCCAAGCCGCATGAACAGGCGGGCATCGGCAATGCCATCGGCAAAGGCGCGAACCTTGTACAAGAGCGGGATTTCATCCAGCAGGCGGACAATATCATCGTCGGACATGAAACTTACCTGATACGGACATTGCCATTGCGGAACTCGAACAACACCACGCAGTTCGACAGCGCCTGGCCGTCCGGCAATTCCTGGAAGCGCCAGCGCTGGACAGCGCGTTCCGCCGCGCCGTCGAAATAGCCGTCCGGCACGCTTTCGGCCGCGCGGACCCGGTGTGGCCGGCCGGTATCATAGACGTGGAAGCGCACGATTACCCAACCCTGCAGGCCGCGCGACCAGGCCCGCGGCGGATATTCCGGCAGCTCGAATTCGCGTGCCGCCAGCTGGGCGCCCTGGCAATCCTCCGGTCCGATCAGCCGCTCCACATTGGCGGGCACCGGGAAGGGCTGTTGCGCATGGAACGGCTCGGTACGCGGATCCATTCCGCCCGCTCCGGGCAGGGAAGAGACGGCGGTGCAGGCGGCAAGTGACAGGCCGGACAGGATAAGGATTGCAGTTCGGATCATGACGGCAAGCTAGCGGCTTTCCCGGAAAAGAAAACGCCCCGGAACAATTGCCGGGGCGCTGTCTTTGTTCTGCAAGCCCGGCCTAGTAGCGGTAGTGCTCGGCCTTGTACGGGCCGGCCTGTTCCACACCGATATAATCGGCCTGTTCCGGCGACAGCTCGGTGAGGCGGGCCCCCAGCTTCGGCAGGTGCAGCGCCGCGACCTTCTCGTCGAGATGCTTGGGCAGGATGTAGACCTCGTTCTTGTAGTTCTCACCGCGTGTCCAGAGCTCGATCTGGGCCAGCGTCTGGTTGGTGAAGGAGGCCGACATAACGAAGGAGGGGTGACCATTGGCATTGCCGAGGTTTACCAACCGGCCTTCCGAAAGAAGGATGATCCGGTTGCCTTCCGGGAATTGCACCAGGTCCACCTGCGGCTTCACATTGGTCCACTGGAAGTTCCGCAGCGCCTCGACCTGAATTTCATTGTCGAAGTGACCAATATTGCAGACGATCGCCATGTCCTTCATGGCGCGCATGTGATCGACGGTCAGAACGTCCTTGTTGCCGGTCGCGGTCACGAAGATATCGCAATCCTTGACCACGTCCTCGACCGTGACCACCGCATAGCCGTCCATCGAGGCCTGCAGCGCGCAGATCGGGTCGACTTCCGTGATCGCCACGCGCGCGCCGGCCTGGCGCAGCGATTCCGCCGAGCCCTTGCCGACATCGCCATAGCCGCAGACGAGGGCGGTCTTGCCGGCCATCATCACGTCCGTACCGCGGCGGATGGCATCCACCAGGCTTTCGCGGCAGCCATAGCGGTTGTCGAATTTCGACTTGGTCACCGAGTCGTTCACATTGATCGCTGGGAAGGGCAGCTCGCCGCGCTTTTGCATCTGGTAAAGGCGCATCACGCCGGTCGTCGTTTCTTCGGACACGCCCTGGACAGCGGCCTTCGCCTTCGCGAACCAGCCCGGCGATTGCGCGATGCGCTTCTTGATCTGCGCGAAGAGGTATTTCTCCTCTTCCGACTTCGGCTCGCCCAGGATGGACGGGTCGTTCTCGGCCTTTTCGCCGAGGATCAGGTAGAGCGTGGCATCGCCGCCATCATCGAGGATCATGTTGGCGACTTCACCGTCCGGCCAGTGGAAGATGCGATCGGCGAAATCCCAGTATTCCTCCAGCGTTTCACCCTTGTGAGCGAACACGGGGATGCCCTTTTCGGCGATCGCGGCAGCGGCATGGTCCTGCGTCGAGAAGATGTTGCACGACGCCCAGCGCACTTCCGCGCCCAGCGCCACGAGGGTCTCGATCAGCACGGCGGTCTGGATCGTCATGTGCAGCGAGCCGGCAATGCGCGCGCCTTTCAGCGGCTGGGCGCTGCCATATTCTTCGCGCAGGGCCATCAGGCCCGGCATTTCGATCTCGGCCATTTCGATTTCGGTGCGGCCCCATTGAGCCAGCGAGAGGTCTTTGACGGCAAAATCAGACATGGGGATATCGTCCTTCTTGTCCGGATGAACGGGAGAGCGGAGGCCCTCCGGGGCGGGGACTCCCGGCCGGAAAGGGATGTGATGGCGCGCCGCGTAGCATGAGCCGCGCGCTGATACAATGCGGCCGCCTGCGGGCATGTGGCAAAGAAATCGTGAACACCCTGACTCTGGCGGCCCAAATCTTGTATAGTACAACTCACCCCGGCGAAGAGCGGGGTGTCGCGGCCGGGTAAGTGGCCGCAAAAGTTGAATAAGGGGTGGGTTGATGTCGAGTATTCCGGGGGCGCACGCCAGCCTCGGCTTCGGGCGTAAACGCGTTGAATTCTATGCTGCACCGGGGGTAACCGCCGGCGAGGGCCGCCATCGCGGCGAACACGAAATCCGCGATTCCGACGGCGCGTCGCACACGCTGCGCTTGTCCCGTCCTGACACGCCGCTTGAAACCGGTGAATCCGTCACCGTCTTGCGGGCCCAGAGCGGACCGGACCACGGTTCGCGCCCGGTCTCCGTGATCAATCACGACCGCAATGCCTGGACGCGCACCGCGCCGGACGCGACGGGTGTGCTGGCCCGGTCGGGCGTTACGCGGGCGTTCAACTGGTGGATGACCATGTTGCTGTTCATGGTTTCGGCCATCCTCTTTGCTTGGCCGGACATCCGCCTTTTCATGCTGGAGATTGATCCGGCACTTTTCGCCTCCATTCCCGACATCAATGTTTTCGCCATGGCCGCTGCACAGGTGCCGGCCCTGCAGGGCTATGACCTCGCGGCCAGTCTTCCCGGCTTTAATGGCCTGGTGGAGCAGGTCGCCTTGCCTGGCTGGCTGACGGCCAACACGCTGGCCTTCGCGATCCCGCTGACGCTGATGGCGTTCGTAACCTATCTGTCGCGGACCTGGCGCATTGTCTGGGCACCGCTCTATGTGCTGCTCGCGATCTGTACCGGGCTCGCTCTTGGCACGGAATCGCCCTTCGTCCCCGCCATGCTGGCGCTGGGCGGCGTGGCGTTGCTCTTCTGTCTCGGTGGATTCTTCAATCGCACCCGCGATGCCGCCAAGTTCGAAGGCCGTGTCGCGCGGCTGAGCGAGAATATCCTGCGCAATCCGCCGGCTGAAACCGTCAGCGCGCCGGCTGCAACGGCTGGCGCGGCCCTGGCAACCGGCGCGGCTCTGGCTGGCGAGGCTGAAGACGACACACCGGCCGACACCGCCGAAGACGATGATCTGCCGAGCGATGAAGAACTCGCCGCAGCGCAGGCCGGCAGCGATGAAGGCGAAGAGGACCCGGCCCCGGTCCCGTCGATGCGGGCTACGGAAGCCGAAGCCGATCCGTCCGCGAATGACACATCCGACCGCGACATGGTGATGCCGCCGCCGCCGCCCCTGGCCAATCGCTCGGTGAACGAGACCGGCGGGTCGGGCGAGGCCGGCGAGAGCGAGAGCGTGGCCGAGCCGGAAGCCCCGGTTGAAGCAGCCGCAGAGCCCGCCGAGGCGCCTGTTGCCGAGGCGCAAGCGGAGACGCCTGAGCCGGTCGAAACC
>CBDUFA010000052.1:0-7707 GCA_965366295.1 uncultured Hyphobacterium sp. | reverse complement strand
CGGGCCCGGCGGATCGCCTCGGCCGTCTGGCGCGCGCGCTTCTCCGAGGGCTTCTCGAAGTGATTGCGACGCTTCATTTCGCGGAAAGTACCTTCCCGCTGCATTTTCTTTTTCAGCGCGCGGAGCGCTTGCTCCACGTTGTTTTCGCGCACGATGATCTGGACGATGGTCCGCTCTCCTGTGTCTGTTCGATCTGTTGCGCAGCCGCACAGATTCGATGCGACCGCAGGCCTCTTGCCGAGAGGCGGGGCTATTAGCAGAGCTTTGGCGGCCTGTCCACACCCTGAATCCCCTGTGACGCAATGCGCATCGACGCCGCAGCGGCAATGTTCTACATAGCCCGGCATGGGTTCTGAAACATCTGCCTCCGATCTCGACCGCCTGCTGGCCGCGGCCTTGCCGCATGCGGCGTTTGACGGCTGGTCGGCCACGACATTCTCGCTCGCTGCACAGGATGCCGGGCTGACGCCGGATGCTGCCCGGCTGGCGGCACCGCGCGCGGAGCTGGACCTGATCGCGCACTGGTCGGCACAGCTCGATTCGGCGATGCTGGCGCGCATAGCCGATGCCGACCTGGCGTCGATGAAAATCCGCCAGCGTGTCACCTTTGCCGTCCAGGCCCGGCTGGAAGCGATCGGCGCGCACGAGGAAGCGGCCCGCCGCGCCCGGGCCCGGCTGATGTTGCACGATGCGGGCATGCTGGGCGCGGAGCTGATCTGGGCGACCTCGGACAGGATCTGGGGCGCGCTCAACGACCCGTCCACGGATTTCAACTGGTATTCCAAGCGCGCCATCCTGTCGGCGGTCTATACCTCCAGCCTGTCGGCCTGGCTCAATGATGGCGAGCCGGACAAGGCCAGGGCGAAGGCTTTCCTCGACCGGCGGATCGAGAATGTCATGGAGTTCGAGAAGGCCAAGGCACAATGGCGCAAGGTGACCGCCGGCCTGCCCGACCCGGCGGACATGCTGGCCCGGCTCCGCTATGGACGCCGCCGCGCCTAGCTGAAGCGCGGGTGCTCGAACCAGGTCTTCTTGGCCTTGACCTGGACGATGTCCTGTTCCGGCCAGCGCAGGGCGGTCAGCTTGCCGCCATAGCAACACCCCGTATCGAGGCACCAGACATTGTTCTTGTGGCGCACTTTCCTGCCCGCGACATGGCCGTGAACGACAATCGCCTGCCCGGTATAGTTCCGGGCCCAGTCCAGCCGGACGGGAAAGCCGAGATCGTCGGTCTGGCCGGTGGTTTCTCCGAACATGGCGAAGGCGCGCGAAGTGCGGCTTTCAATGCCGTGATAGCGCTCCGGCAGACCGGCATGGGCGATGATGAGCCGGCCCTCATCGAGGATCAGATGACTGGGCAGGCTTTCCAGGTAATGCCGGGCCTCCTCGAGGAATTTCGGCTTCTCGTTGCGCGATTCATCGATCGAGGTCTGCAGGCTCTTGTTGATGGTGACGTCGCGGCCTTTCAGCCAGCGCAGGAATTTGTCGTCATGATTGCCGATGACGCACAGGGCGACACCGTCCTCCTCGGCCTGCATGGCGAGGCGTAAAACGTCCATCGACCAGGGGCCGCGGTCGACCAGGTCGCCGACGAAGATGATCTTGCGATTGTCCTTGTGGGACAGCCTGGTGCGCCGGGCGCCGCGCGGGCCGCGCGTCTTCACCCTGTAACCCAGTTTCTCGAGCAATTTCTCGAGTTCGCGCGCGCAGCCATGCACATCCCCGATGATATCGAAGGGGCCGGTTTCGGCGATCCAGGAATCGGGTTTGCGCAGCGTCATGCTTTTCCCCTAACCGGGGAGGGCCAGATTGCAAGCCTGTCAGTCCCCGTCGAGCGGGAATAGCCGGTTGATGTGACCCATTTTCCGGCCCGGGCGGATCTCGTTCTTGCCGTACAGGTGGAGGCAGGCGCCGTCCTCGGCGGCGAGGGTTTGCCAGGGCGCGACATCCTCGCCGATCAGATTGGTCATCTCGCAGGCCGAATGCGGCGTGGTGCTGCCCAGCGGCCAGCCGGCCACGGCGCGCATGTGCTGTTCGAACTGGCTGCAGGCACAGGCATCCATGGTCCAGTGACCGGTATTGTGAACGCGCGGGGCGATCTCGTTGACGATCAGCTCGCCATTGACCTCGAACAATTCGACGGCAAATACGCCGACATGGCCGAGGCCGTCGCCAATGCGCCGGGCAATGCCGGTGGCCGCCCCGACCAGCGCGGACGCAGCCCGGGCCGGGGCGGTGGAGACGCGCAAGATGCCGCCGGAATGGCGGTTTTCGGCCAGCGGGTAGACCGCCAGCTCGCCGGCAAGGCTTCGGGCGGCCACGACCGACAATTCGCGCGCGAAGGGCGCAAAGGCTTCGAGGATGGCGGGCTGCTGGCCGATGGCGGCCCAGGCGTCGCCCAGATCCGTGTCATCGCGGATGACGATTTGCCCCTTGCCGTCATAGCCGAAACGCCGCGTCTTCAGGATGGACGGGCGGCCCAGGCTTTCGACAGCGGCGGCGAGGTCGGCGGCCGAGTTCACCTCGGCAAAATTGACGGTGCGGCAGCCGGCTTCGCGGATGAAATTCTTCTCGACCAGCCGGTCCTGAGTCAGTTCCAGCGATCTCCGGCCGGGCCGGATCGGAGCCTCGCTTTCCGCCGCCGCGAGCGCGGAGGCCGGGATGTTCTCGAATTCGAATGTGAGGACATCGCACTTGGCCGCAAAGGTCTGCACGGCCCCATCATCATCCCAGGGCGCGGCCCAGCTGCGCGCGGCCACGCGGGCGGCCGGTCCGTTGGGTGCGGTGTCGAAGACATGGATATCGAAACCGAGCCGCGCGCCGGCCTGCGCCAGCATGCGGCCCAGCTGGCCGCCGCCGAGAATTCCGATGACCGAACCGGGCGCGAGCGGGTCCGACATGGCCGCTAGTCGGCCACGGTGACGGGAACACTGTCGGTCTGGGCCTGGCGCCAGGCGGCAAGGCGCTCGCCCAGAGCCTCGTCCGACAAAGCGACGATTGACGCCGCCAGTATGCCGGCATTCCTGGCACCCGGTTCGCCGATGGCGAGTGTGCCGACCGGGACGCCGCCGGGCATCTGGGCGATCGACAAAAGGCTGTCCATGCCTTTCAGCGCTTTGGATTCCACCGGGACACCGAGCACGGGAAGCGTCGTCATCGCGGCGACCATGCCGGGCAGGTGCGCGGCACCGCCAGCCCCGGCAATGATGACCTGGACGCCGCGGGCTTTCGCGCCCTTAGCAAACTCGGCCATGCGGTCCGGCGTCCGGTGGGCGGACACGACGCTGGCCTCGTAATCGGCGCCAAGCTGGTCGAGAACATCGGCAGCCGCCTTCATGGTCGGCCAGTCCGACCGGGAACCCATGATGATGGCAATGCGGGGCGCTGTGGCGCTCAACTCAGCCTCCAAGGCTTTTCAGGAAGCGCGGGAACATACGCAGATGCGCGGTGGCGTCAAGGAAAAGGCAAAAACCGGACGTTAACCTTGACCCTTTCTTAACCGCGCTTGGGGAAGCTGGTCCGCAGGAATATCCAATGGACCGGTCATATGCGAATTCGTCCCTTTGACGCGCTCAACAAAATGCGATCCACCGGCGAAGCCTCGCGCTCTTCGGGCAGCGCCTCTGCGGGCAGTGCGTCCGCCAGTGCCGCGCCGCGCGATGCGGCGCAGATCATGGGTGTGCCGGAAAACGAGCTGACGCCGAATGTGCAGCGTGCGCTCCTGGGCCTGATGGGCGAGGTCGACCAGCTTCGCAAGGACACGGAACGCCTGCGCAAGCGGGTGCGGGAGCTTGAATCGCTGGCCGATCACGATGTCTTGCTGCCGGTGCTCAATCGCCGTGCCTTCGTGCGCGAGGTTTCGCGGGCGCTGGCGCTGGCCGAACGCCATGAAGCGCCCTCGGCGCTGGTCTATTTCGATCTCAACGGGTTCAAGGCGATCAACGACACCTATGGCCATGCGGCCGGGGATGCCGCCCTGCACCATGTCGCGACCATGCTGACCGCCAATCTGCGGGAAACCGATTCGGTCGGCCGCCTGGGTGGCGACGAGTTCGGCGTGGTGCTGACGCTGACCACCGTGACCCAGGCCGAGCACAAGGCCAATGAGCTGGCGACGCAGATCAAGGATACCGCCTTCCAGCATGACGGCATGGATCTGCATATCAATGCCGCCTGGGGCGTCCATCCGCTGCAACCGGGCGTGAATGTCGATGCCGCCATGGCCCAGGCCGATGCCGCCATGTATGCGCGCAAGCAGGAACTGAAAACCGCGTCCGGCGCCTAGGCGATGATGTCCGGCGTCAGCCGGTCTTCCAGCGAGGCGATGCGGTCCTTGAGCGCCAGCTTTTCCTTTTTCAGACGGGCGACCTTCAACTGGTCGATCACGCCCATTTCCTGAAGCGCATGCACTTCGGAATCGAGCGAGCGATGGCGGAATTTCAGCTCGTCTATCTTCGCCCGAATAGTGGACTGCTCGAGGAATTCGTCTTCGCTCATCGGCTCTTCAGATTTTCCGGTCTGGGTGGAATCGCCCGCATCAGGCGGCGCGGCGTTGTCTTACACTTTTTTGACGCCGGGGAAAACGGCTTTCACGAATTCGGTAAAATCCGCCTCAACGCCGGACAGGCGGCCATAGGCCCGGAGCGATTCATGCGCCGTTTCCGGCGGTGGCAAGGCCGAGTCGGCCGAGTCGGAGGCCAGCTCGAACAGGAGGTCCTGCTCGATATGCTCGGCGTCGAGCTCGCAGGCGAGGATAGCCTTGTAGAGGCTTTCCGCTCCGGGATGGGATTTCAGTTTCTTCCGGGTCTCGCGGATCGCGCGCGTGATGTCGCGGCTCCACGGTTCGAGCGTGCTGATCGCCGCGGGCAGGCAGGGCGCCGCATCGCGGCCTTCCCCGGCCAGCCAGCAGCACCAGAGCAGGATGTTCACATTGAGTTCGTGATCGTCCTGCAAGGCCAGCGCCGCCTCGCGCACGTCCGGCTCGTCATAGCAATTGAGCGACCAGTCCCAGAATGCCTGGCTCATGATTTCGCTTTCGGGCGCTTGCCGCCTTCCAGGTCTTCGCCCCAGCGGCGCACCGGTTTCCAGTCCAGCCCGAACAGGTCGAGCGCGCGGCCGACGGACTGGTCGACCAGATCGGCGATGGTCTCCGGGTTGGCATAGAAGGCGGGCAGGGGCGGGTGGATGACAGCGCCCATTTCGGTCAGCGCCGTCATCGTCCGCAAATGGCCGAGGTGAAACGGGGTCTCGCGGACCATCAGCACCAGGCGCCGGCGCTCCTTCAGGGTGACATCGGCGGCGCGCGAAATCAGCCCGCCGGTCACGCCGGTGGCGATCTCGGACATGGAGCGTACCGAGCAGGGCGCGATCAACATGCCGAGATTGCGGAAGGAGCCCGACGCGATGGACGCGCCGATGTCCGACGGCTTGTAACTGTAGTCAGCCATCTCCTTGAGATCGCGGGGCGAATAGTCGGTTTCATAGCCGAGCGTCATCTCCGCCGCCTTGGACGCCACGAGGTGGGTCTCGACACCAAGCTCGCGCAGGGCCTGCAGCGCACGGATGCCGTATATGACGCCGGAAGCGCCCGATATTCCGACAATAATCCGTCCGCGTTCAGACATTTTTTGCTCCGATACCAAATGTGAAGTGACAGCCCGGTCTTTCAATGTTTCTATTTCTTCCTACGTCGTATTTAACGCAAGGAGGCGACTTATGACGATTGAAGCGCACATCCGTGAACTGGACGCACGCCATCATCAACTCGACGACCTGATTGAAACCGAAAGCAAGCGCCCCGGCTCCGACACGCTTCAGATCGCCTCCCTCAAGAAAGAAAAACTCAAGCTCAAGGAACAGATCGAGTCACTGCGACGAAGTCATTAGCGTTCAAATCGACGCGATTTACAGCAGGGCGGCCTTGCGAAAGGCCGCCCTGCTTGCATGATTGTCCGGAAACCAACCGGAGCCGCGACATGGTTCGAGCCGCCATTGCCATATTCCTCCTATTGAGTCTTGCCGCCTGCGGGCCGGGCGAGACCGGGGACGTGGCCAGCAATGACCCTTGTCAGGACGGTGAAGATGCGCTGACAGCCGGCAATTCCGAAGAAGCGATCGGCTTTTTCGAAGCCTGCCTCCAGACCGGGCTGGACCCGGCGGAAGAAGCCATCATCCATACCCGCATGGGTGGGGCGCTGCTTTACGAGAACCGGTTCGAGGAATCGCTGCAGTCCTTCAACCTCGCCTTCGCGATTGCCGAGACGCAGGGCGTGGAGTTCGACAATTCCTATGTCCGCCGCAATCGCGGCATCGCCCGGCGCTATACCGGCGATTATGACGGCGCGCTGTCCGATCTCGAGGCGGCCGCCCGCGTATTGCCCGACGACATCATGACCCAGCTCAACCTCGGCGGCGTCTACAGCCAGCTGGGCCGCGAGGCCGAAGCCATTGCCGCCTTCGATACGGTAACGCGGCTGGAGCCGGAATGGCCCGGCGGCTGGATCAATCTGTCCGGCGCGCTGCTCGAGCTCGGCGTTCACGACCAGGCGATCGACCATGCCCGCCGCGCCGTCGAGCTGGACCCGGAAAGCGGGTTCGCGCTCAACGCGCTGTGCTGGGCACTGGTGGTCGACGAGCAATATGCCACGGCGCTGCCCTTGTGCGACCAGGCCGTCGAGGCGGAACCGGAAAATGGTGCCATCATCCACTCGCGGGCGCGGGCGCTCGAAGGCGTCGGCCGGATGGACGAGGCGCGCGAATTGTATGCGCAGGCCTATGAGCTTTATCCGGATGCCGAGACCATCGAGAACGATTACCGGCGGACCCACGCCGACTAGACCCCGTTCCGGGAGGACATTTCGTGGCCAATTCTGATCGAGTCGTCATTGTCACCGGAGGCGCCAACGGGATTGGCAAGGCCTGCGCGCGCCGCTTTGCCGAAGACGGGTTCAAGGTAGTGATCGCCGACAAGGACAAGGATGCCGGCAAGGCACTGGCCGAAGAGCTCGGCGAGGAAAAGGAAAAAGCCCTCTTCGTGGACTGCAATGTGGCCGACAAGCTGTCGGTCGCCAATCTGCTGGCGGAAACCCGCTCGGCCTTCGGGCGGCTGGACGTTCTGGTCAACAATGCCGGCATCATCGCCAAGGGCGATGTGCTGACGCTCGATCCCGAGGATTTCGACAAGGTGATGTCGGTCAATCTGCGCGGCGCCTTCCTCGTGGCGCGCGCCGCGGCGCGGCAGATGGCCGAGCAGATCGACGAGGATGATGAACGCCCGGATGATTGCCGCAAGCGCTATGCCATCATCAACATGTCCTCGATCAATTCCGTGGTCGCGATCCCCGACCAGCTGGCCTATTGCGCCACCAAGGGCGCGATGGACCAGATGACGAAATCGATGGCGCTGGCGCTGGCCTCGCGCGGGATCCGCGTCAATGCGGTTGGGCCGGGCAGCATCAATACCGATGTGCTCAAGGCGGTGATGGATGACCGCAAGGCGATGTCAAAAGTCCTGTCGCGCACACCGGTCGGAAAAATAGGCGACCCCGACGAGGTCGCCGGGGTCGTAGCCTTCCTGGCATCCAGGGATGCCAGCTATATCACCGGCGAATGCATCTACGCCGATGGCGGGCGCCTGGCCCTCAATTACACCGTATCGTCGGACTGATTTCCGCCGCCGAACAGCGTTTCCAGGTTGACGTCGTCGAG
>CBDUFA010000051.1:0-7754 GCA_965366295.1 uncultured Hyphobacterium sp. | reverse complement strand
GCGCCCGTTCCGGGCGCCGCACCAGTCCGCCTCCATGGCGGCGATGGTGGGCGGTGGCCAGAAGGCAAAACCCGGGGAAGCCTCGCTGGCCCATCATGGCGTTCTGTTTCTCGACGAGCTGCCGGAATTCCACCCCCAGGTTCTCGACAGTCTCCGGCAGCCGCTGGAGACCGGCGAGATCGTGGTCGCTCGCGCCAATGCGCATATTTCCTACCCGGCGCGCTTCCAGCTGGTCGCGGCGATGAATCCTTGCCGCTGCGGTTGGGCCGGGGCCAATGGCGAGGCCTGCAAGCGCGGCCCGCGATGTGCGTCCGACTACCAGGCCCGGGTCTCCGGCCCGCTGATGGACCGGATCGATCTGCATGTGGAAGTGCCGCCCGTGACCCCGGCGGACCTGGCGCTGCCGGCGCCGACCGAAGGAACAGCCGAGGCCGCAGCCCGCGTTGCCAAAGCCCGGGAGGCGCAAGCCGAGCGCGGGCGGCTCAATGCGCGCCTGACCGCCGAATTGCTGGATCATGTCGCCGAACCCGACCGGGGCGGACAGCAGCTGATCAACCAGGCCGCCGAGATGATGGGGCTGACCGCGCGCGGCTATCACCGCGTGTTGCGCTCGGCCCGGACGATTGCGGACCTCGACGGCGCGGATGGCGTCCGCCGCGTTCATATCGCAGAGGCCTTGTCCTTGCGCCGCGCCGCGCCGGGGGCCGAGGCCCGGATGCCGGCGGGCAGCCGCGTCTCCGCCGTTTGAGCCGAAGCGCTTCCTTAACCGGTTTGCGGTTAGGACAGCGGCGATGACAAACGCCGAAAAGCCTTCTGCGCCGATTGAAACCGACGCTGCCCTGATCGCGCTCGATGCCGCTGGCGAACTCGCCCTGCTGCGCGCCGCGGATGGCCGCGTGCAATTCGTCAACCACGCCTTCCTTTCGGCCTTCGGCGGCAAACGCTCTGACTGGATCGGCCGCTGGTTCGCGGTGGCACCGGCGGGGCCAGCCGAAAACGGGGCGCGCCGCTTTGAATCCCTGATGCGGACCCGGACCGGTAATCGCTGGGTCGAATGGGATGAACGCCCGACCGCCAATGGCGGTTCCGTCTCGATCGGCCGCGACGTCACGGATCAGCGCGATGCCGATGAAGAACGCCGCGCGGCAGAGGATGCGAGAACGCGCTTCTTCGCCTCGGTCACGCACGAGCTGCGCACACCGCTGGCCGGGGTCAAGGGCGTCGCCGACCTCCTGGCGCTGACCGCCTTGCAGCCCGATCAGCGCGAATATGTGCGCGCCGTGGCCGACAGCGCCACGCACGGCCTGGACCTGATTGACGAGATTCTCGACCTGTCGCGCCTCGAGGCCGGGCATCTCGACTTGCGGCCTGAACCGGTCCGTCCGGCGGACATCGCCCGTCATGCCGTTGAATTGCTGGCGCCACGCGCGGCCGAGAAAGGGCTCGCCATTGCCTGCGTGATCCGGGAAAGCGCGCCGGAAGAAGTGCTGGCCGACACGGCCCGCCTGCGCCAGATCCTGTTCAACCTGCTGGGTAATGCCGTCAAGTTCACCGCCGAGGGTGGCGCGTGGGTCGAATTGTCAGGCGATATCGACAGCGAGAACCGCGCCCGTCTGATCCTCACCGTGCGCGATACCGGTCCGGGCGTCGAGCCTGCCGACCAGGCCAAGATATTCGATCATTTCGAGCGCGGGTCCGGCAAGGCGCAAAGCAAGGAAAGCGGCGCCGGGCTCGGTCTGGCCATGGTGAAGAAGCTGGTCGAGGCCATGAATGGCGAGATCGGGCTGGAAAGCGTGCCGGGCGATGGCGCGTCTTTCTGGGCCGCGCTGCCCATGCCGATCCGGAAGGGCGCGCGGATCGACCGCCCGCTCGCCGGCGAAATCGTGATGGTGGCCTCGCCCAATCGCGTCACGCGCAATGCCCTCTCGGCGCAGATCATGGCGCTGGGCGGGGAGGCCCGGACATTGTCGAACCCGGATCGTCTCCGGTCTGCGACAGGCATGAGCCTCCTGCTGGACGCGGAATGGGCGGACCGGGCACTCGGCTGTGGAGCCCGCCGGACCTTGATCCTGACCGATGCCGCCGCGAAAGACCGGGTGAGAGACAATCCGCCGCCGGGTGCCGACGGGTGGCTGGTCACGCCGGTTCGCCGCCAGAGCCTGGAACGCTTCATCGGCCCGGCCTTGCCGCGGCAGACGGGCGACGATAACCGGCTCGACGGTGAGGGCTGGCCGCTGGCCGGGCTGCGCGTGCTGATCGCGGAAGACGATCCGGTGAACGGGCTGATCGCCGAGCGGACGCTAACCCGGCTGGGCGCCGCACCGGAGCGTGCGATGGACGGGCGCGAGGCGCTTGACCGGCTGCAGGCCGGCGGGCTCGATGCCGCGCTGATCGATCTGCGCATGCCTGAGCTCGATGGCCCCGCCGTAGCCAAGGCGGCTCGGGACGGCGGTATCGACATACCCTTGATCGCGCTGACCGCGAACACGTCCGAAAGCGATCGCCGTGCCTGCCTCGAAGCCGGCATGAATGCCGTCCTGACCAAGCCGGTCGATCCGGAAACGCTCACAGGTACGCTACTGAGCTTGTCCAAAGCGAGAAAGCGTTTCAGGGTGATCTCCGGATAGGTTGGAGATCAGGCTCATGACGGATGTAACCTCGCCCGCTGACGAACGGCGCAGCTGGCGCGAAACGGTTCTCGTCTATTTCACGCCCGTCATGCTCTCGATGCTGATCCTCGGCTTTGCTTCGGGTCTGCCGCTCTACATGGTGTTCCAGAAGCTGTCTTTCTGGCTCCGTGACGCCGGGATTGAACGCTCAACCATCGGCTTCTTCTACTGGGTCACGCTTTCCTACACTTTCAAATTTCTCTGGGCGCCCATTGTCGACCGCATCAAGATTCCGGTCCTGCATTCACTCTTGGGCCCGAGGCGGTCGTGGATCGTGACAGCCATAGGCGGCACCGTCATCGGTTTGGCCATTATCTCGCAGACCGACCCCACGCAGAACCTGATACCGGTGGCCATTGGCGCGCTGCTGCTGTCGTATTCGGGGGCGACACTGGATGTCGCGATTGATGCCTGGCGGATCGAATCCGCTCCAAACCGGATGCAGGCGAACATGGCAGCGGCTTATTCGTTCGGATACCGGATCGCCTACATGACGTCTGGGCTTGGTCTCGCGATCTCCGAATGGACAAACTGGACGGTCTCGTTTCTTGCCATGGCCGCAGCCATGGCCCTCTCCGCCGTGCTGGTCTTTTTCATGAAGGAACCGCTCGCCGGTCTCACGAAACGAGAGCTCGAGGGCAGCTTCCTTCAGAAAGTTGCGCTTTCTGTCTGGGAACCCTTCAAGCAATTTCTCTCGCGTCTTGGAATGTGGCTGTTTCCGGTTATTGCGCTGGTGATGATCTACCGGATGTCCGACTTCACGATGGGTGTAATGGCCAGCCCGCTATATGCCGATATCGGCTTTGACCGAGCGATTGTCGGTGGCATTCAGAGCGGCCCGGGTCTCGCGGCGACCATGTTCGGACTCTTTGTCGGTGGCGTTGCCGTTTTCCGGTTCGGACTGATGAAAGCGCTGGTCATCGGTCTCGTGATTACGCTGATCACGAATGGCGCCTATGCCTGGCTCGCCGCTACTGCGGACTCTGACAGTATCTGGCAGCTCACGGTGGCGATTGTCGGTGACAACCTTGCCGGGGGCTTCGTGACGACAGCCTTTATTGCCTATCTTTCCAGTCTTGTGGATCCAGCCAACGCGGCAACGCAATACGCCTTGATCAGCTCGTTCTACGCGTTTGTCGCAAAATTCCTGTCCGGCTTTTCCGGCGTTCTGGCGGATGCAGTCGGATACGTAAATTTCTTTTTGATTACAGCATCGTGGACACTTCCCGCGGCCATCGTGCTTTTTGTCATCATGATTTACGGCCCCAAGGCCGCGACCGGAAAGCACAAATTCGCCGAACGCGAAACCGTGGCAAGCTAGGCCCGCTTACTCCGCCGCTTCGGCTTCCGCAGACAGGTCGTAAGCCGCGAGGGCGGCCAGCGTGACGATCTCCGTGACGGGCGCGCCCAGCCGGGCGATCTGGACCGGTCTTTCAAACCCGAGCAGCATCGGACCGAGCACGGTGGCCCCGGCGCCAGCACCCATCAGGCGCGTGGCAATGGAGGCGGAGTGAATGGCCGGCATCACCAGAACATTGGCCGGACCGGTCAGGCGGGTGAAGGGATAGAGCAGGCGATGCGCCGGATCGAGCGCAACATCGGCCGCCATCTCGCCCTCATATTCGAAATCTGCGCCCTTCTGATCCAGCTTGCTGACGGCGGCCTGCAATTTCTCGGAGCGCTGTCCGGCCGGGTTGCCGAAAGTGGAATAGGACAGGAAGGCGACACGCGGCTCGAAGCCGAAACGCCGCGCCGCAGCGGCCGCTTCGCAGGCAATGTCGGCCAGGGCATCCGAATCCGGGAATTCGGTGACATTGGTGTCGGCGATGAAATAGGTGCGGTTCTTGGCCAGCACGATCGACATGCCCATGATGCGTTCGCCCTCGGCAGGGTCGAGCACGCGCTCGATATCGCGCAGGGCGGCATCGTAATTCCGCGTCACGCCCGTCACCATGCCGTCGGCATCGCCCAGCTTCACCATGCAGGCCGAGAAGACGTTGCGGTCATTATTGACGAGGCGCTGGACATCGCGCTTCAGGAAACCCTCGCGTTGCAGCCGCTCGTAGAGAAAGGCCGCATAGTCGGCATTGCGCTCGGTCAGCCGGGCATTGACGATGCGCAGTGAATCCTCGGGCACGCCGACAAGGCGCATATTGGCGCGGGTCTGTTCTTCCCGCCCGACGAGAATGGCCTCGCCGAGCTCCTGTGTCTGGAAGGCATAGGCGGCGCGGATGACGGACGGTTCCTCGCCCTCGGCAAACACGATGCGCTTGCCCTTGCCAGCGACGGCACCCTGGATGCGCTGCAGCAGCGAGGCTGTCGGGTCGAGGCGCCGGGCCAGCGATTTTTTGTAGGCCGGCATGTCCTCGATCGGCCGCCGCGCGACACCGGTGTCCATGGCGGCCTGGGCCACATAGGGCGGTACATAGGTGATCAGGCGCGGATCGAAGGGCGAGGGAATGATGTAATCGCGTCCGAAGGTCGGGCGCTGGCCGTGATAGGCTGCGGCGACCTCGTCGGGCACGTCTTCCTTGGCGAGATTGGCGAGCGCCTGGGCGCAGGCGATCTTCATTTCCTCATTGATCGTCCGGGCGCGTACATCCAGCGCGCCGCGGAAGATGTAGGGAAAGCCGAGCACATTGTTGACCTGGTTGGGGTAGTCCGACCGGCCGGTGGCCATGATGGCATCCTTGCGGACCTTTCGAACGGCTTCCGGACGGATTTCCGGTTCCGGATTGGCCATGGCGAAAATGATCGGGTCCTTCGCCATGGACGCGACCATGTCCTCGTCGACCGCGCCGGCCACGGAGAGACCGAGGAAACAGTCCGCGCCCTTGAGCGCCTCGGCCAGCGACCGCGCCTTGGTCGGGGCGGCATGCGCGGCCTTCCACTGGTTCATGCCGTCTTCGCGGCCCTCATAGATCGGCCCGCGCGAGTCGCAGAGAATGCAATTCTTCGCATTGACGCCCATTGCCTTGAGCAGTTCGAGCACGGCGATGCCGGCCGCCCCGGCGCCATTGACCACGACTTTCAGCCTGGAGATGTCCCGTTTCGTGATCTCGCAGGCATTGATGATCCCGGCTGCCGCGATGATGGCCGTGCCGTGCTGGTCGTCATGGAAGACAGGAATATCGAGCCGCTCGCGCAGCTTCTGCTCGATAATGAAGCAATCGGGGCCCTTGATATCTTCCAGGTTGATGCCGCCGAAGGTCTCGCCAAAGCGGGCAACGCATTCGACGAACTGGTCGGCGTCCTCCTCGTCGACCTCGATATCCATACCGTCGATATCGGCAAAGCGCTTGAACAGGACCGCCTTGCCTTCCATGACCGGCTTGGAGGCCATGGGGCCGAGATTGCCGAGGCCGAGAATCGCCGTGCCATTGGAGACGACGGCCACCATGTTGCCCTTGGACGTGTATTCGTAGACGGCGTCCGGATCCGCGGCGATCGCCTTCACCGGCGCGGCCACACCCGGCGAATAGGCCAGCGACAGATCGCGCTGGGTCGCCATCGGCTTGGTCGGTTGAAGCGCCAGTTTGCCACGCGTCGGCTGGCTGTGGAATTTCAGCGCATCTTCATCGGCCACGGGGCTGGTGCGATCGGACATTTCGGCTTTCCTGAGCGGGTCAATCAGCGGGCTGGATCGAACCTAGCGAAGCCGGGCTTTGACGCAAGCGTCATGGCCGCTTGCAGACACAGCGAATCCCCGCCAATTTCCCTTCCTTCATGACCCGCCCTGCCGAACAAGACCGATCCTTTCCCAGCGCCGAAGGGGCCACCCCGATGATGGCGCAATTTCTCTCGCTGCGGGAGGAAACGCCGAAGGACGCCTTGCTCTTCTACCGGATGGGCGATTTCTACGAATTATTCTTCGACGATGCGAAGCTGGCAGCTGAAGCGCTGGATATCGCGCTGACCCAGCGCGGCCAGCACCAGGGCGAGCCGATCCCGATGTGCGGCGTGCCTGCCGCGACCGCCGAAGCCTATCTCGCACGACTGATCAAGGCCGGCTTCAAGGTGGCCGTGGGCGAGCAGCTGGAAGACCCGGCCGCCGCCAAGGCGCGCGGGGCGAAGACCGTCGAGCGTGGCCTGGCGCGTATCGTGACACCCGGCACGCTGACCGAGGATTCGCTGCTGGAGGCACGGGCCTCCAACCGGATCGCGGCCCTTGCCCGGTCCGCAGGCGGCGGACTTGCCCTGTCATGGGCGGAGGTCTCGACCGGAGAATTCGCGGTCAGCGCCATTGAGCCGGCCGAGCTTGCCGCTGAACTCGGCGCGCTCAACCCGGCCGAATTGCTGGTGGCGGAAGAGGATTATGCCGAGCTGGCCGGCGGGTTCCCGGCCCGGCTGACACCGCTCGCCCGCGCCAAGTTCGACGCAAAATCCGCGGCCCGGCGGCTGAAAGACCGGTTCGGTGTCGATTCACTGGACGCTTTCGGGGATTTTTCCAGCGCCGAAACTGCAGCGCTCGGTGCCTTGCTGGACTATCTCGAACTGGCGCAGGCCGGCGCGCCGGCAAAGCTGTCTGCACCGCGCCAGGTCCGAGCGGGAGGCGCGCTGCTGATTGACCCGGCGACGCGGGCCAGCCTGGAAATTGACCGGACCCTGGCCGGCCAGCGCAAGGGCTCGCTGTTGGACGCAATCGACCGGACCGTGACGGCCCCGGGCGCACGTCTGCTATCGGCGCGCCTGTCCCGGCCCTCCACCAACCGCGCGGAGATCGAGGACCGGCTGGACCTTCTGACTCATTTTCTTGAAGCGCCATCAGCCGGAAAAGTGCGTGACCGGCTGAAATCCGCGGGCGATCCGGAACGGGCCTTGTCGCGTCTGATGCTGTCTCGTGGCGGGCCACGAGACCTCGCCGCGCTCCGGCAGGCGCTGAGCGAGGCGCAATCGCTGTCGGCGGTGCTGGCCCCGGCCCCGGATCTTGCCCTGCCCGACCGGCTGAAAGCGCAGGTCGAAGCCCTGAATGTCTCGGGCCAACCCGAATTGCAGGCGCTGCTGGCGGACCTCGACGCCGCGCTGGTGGAGGAGCCGGGCCTGTTCGTGCGCGATGGCGGCTTCATTGCACCGGGCTGGATCGCG
>CBDUFA010000050.1:0-7775 GCA_965366295.1 uncultured Hyphobacterium sp. | reverse complement strand
CATCACCGTGGTCAGCGAATTCATGATGAAATGCGGCTGGATATGGCGGCTGAGCAGCTCGACCTGCAGGCGGCTGGCCCGCATCGACAGGCGCGACAGGGCGATCTCGGTGACGACCATGTCAAAAGCGAGCTCGATGGCGAGGAAGAGCATGGCGGTGGCCAGCAGGAGGTGGAGGCTGTCCGGGTCGAGCATGATGGCCATCAGGGCCAGGCCGAAGGCGGCGGCGATCATCAGGCCGGAGCGGCGCGATTGAAGCGCGGCGCGCGCCGAAAGGCCGAGCCCGAACAGGCAAAGGCCGATAAAGGCGAGCGTGTCGGGGTCTGCCGCGAGGATTCCCGACAACACAAAGGCAAGGCCGAGCAGGCCGAGCGAGATCAGCGGCCAGAGCCAGAAGGGCCGGAGCCCGAAGCGTAGCGAAACGAAGTGCGGGATGCCGAGAAACAGGAGCAGGGCCGGCACAATGGCTGCGCTGTCGAGCAGGTAATGGGCCGGATAGGCGAGGCTGAAACCGCGGGTCAGGAAATCGATCGCCATGAGGGCGATGGTGGAGGCCGCCAGGACGGCGAGCAGGGCGAACCGGTAGCGCTGGGCGGGCCGGGTGAAAGCGAGATAGGCCATGAAAATGCCGACCAGCACGGCCAGCCCGCCGACCGCGCCGAGCAGGGCGATGCGGCGATCATCGCGGCGCGCCAGGGTTCCGGCATCATCAATCGAGAGATCGAGGAAGAAGGCCTGGCCCGCAAGGCGCGCATCGGATGACAGGCGTAGCGCAATGACATGCGACCCATCGCCTGCCAGTTCGACGGGTATGGTGAAGCGGGCCCGGGCATAGCCCGGGGCTTCGGCAAAGCTGGCTATGGTGATGCGCCCCGATCGGCCGATCAGCACGCCATCCCAGTAAACCTCGTAGGCGGCCCGCGTCTCGATGGACAGGACGGGATCGAAGAAGCGGGCGAAATCCGGGCCCAGCGCGATCCGCTGGCGGACCCAGAACGGGCCGGACGGGTCGGCGCCGAGTCCGGAGACAGGCTGCCAGCCCGTGTCATCGAGCCCGGGGTCCGCGTTGGCGCGATCCCCGCCTGCGCGGAAGACCGGTTCCTGCGCCAGCGCGCTCGAGGCAAGGCAAAGGCCCGCCAATATGCACATGGCCAGCAGCAGCCGGAATGCCGGGTGCCCGTCCGATCGAAAATGGCGAAAATTTCCCAAAGCACCGCCAGCCGGTTTCGTTGTCCCTGCCGGACACACTAGCATGCGGCGCCATCTGGCAAGACCCGATGCGCAAACTTCTCCCCGGCCGCGTGAATGGTGACGGGGCCTGCCTTTCGCTGGAGGGCTAGTGCCTGCTCACCGTGAAGTGAATTGCCTGCGGCGGGCGGGTGGTGATGCTGACGCCATGATCAGCTGTCTCCGCCCTGCCCTCGCCGGCCTCTTTGCCTGGCTGGCGCTGGCTGCGCCCGCCGCCGCCCAGGACGTCACCCCGGCCAGCGATGAAGAGGTCCGCGCCGCCTATGGCGTGTTTCTCGACTGGCTGAATGCCTACCAGTCCGCAGACTATTATGCGCAATGGCGGCTGACCGACCGGCGGATCCGGAACTGGTGGCCGCGCGAGCGCTGGCAGGACTTCGTCTCGAGCTCGCGGCAACGGACCGGCGAGCTGACCGGTATCGAGGTGATACAGGCCGGGCCGATCGATGCCGGCACCCTGCCCTGCACGGAGCGCGGTCACTGCTACCGGCCGGGCGTGCGCTATGTCTTTCTCCTGTTCCGGACGCGCTATGAGCATGTCGACGGCGAGCTGACCGAATATGTCGCCATGGCGGAAAGCGGCGAGGGCTGGCGCTTTGGCGGCGGCAATATCCTGAACCGCCCGCTGGGTGAAACCTCGGTGATCATGACCCGCACCGATGAAAGCCGCTACCGGCGTGCCTTCCAGCCCTAGCTTGTCGATAGAACACCCCGCCTTCCCCGTTCACCTGACCGGGCGACTCGGCTATGGTGCGCTCCAACAAGCGAGGGACAAGATGATCCGGATCATTGCGATGTGTGTGGCCGCGGCCAGCCTGGCAGCCTGTTCAGGCGGCGGAAACGGGGCCGAGGGCGGCACGCTCGTCACCGTGCATGGTGCCATCGAGACGGTGAACCGTGACCGCATGGACAACACGATGGAGCCGCTGTTCCGCGCCTACGGTCTCGATTTCGATACCGGCTACGGGCTGAATGCCGGCGCGCTCGGCGATCTCGACCAGCGCAGCGTCCGGGTGGCTTTCCCGGAAGGCGGCGAGCGCCATGTTTTCACCGGCCCGCTGGTGCGCGACGTGGTGGCGCTGGCCGATCCGCAGGGCGGCACGATCACCGTGACGGCGCTGGACGGCTATCAGCGCGATATCGCGCTCGACCGGGTGATGGAGCACGACGTGATCCTGGCCACGCATATGGACGGCCAGACGCTGCACCTGGGCGGGTTCGGCCCCGCCATGCTGGTCTGGCCGCGCGATACGGATGATGCCCTCGCCGGCATGGATGATTCCGACTGGGTGTGGGGCATTTTCTCGATCGAGGTCAGCGAATAGGCCTAGTCGGTGCGCGGCGAGACGCTGGCCCGCCCGCCAGCCTGCTGCAATGCCAGTGACATGACGCGGCCGTCCTGACGCTGGATTGTCAGGCGAAAACCGTCGAGCCCGTCAATCATGAAGCGGTCCTCGCCGACGGGAATCAGCGCGTAACGCGCCGCTTCGCCGCGGCGGTAGAAAAGCCGGTCTCCGTCCAGTTCGATGAGACGCTCGCCATAATGCCCGGCAATGTCGGCAAAATCCGCCGGATCGATTTGCGGCGGATCGAGCCGGACCGAAACCTCCTCGCGCGACCATTCGAGCAGCTCGCGCTGGGCCGCGTCCTCCGTGCTTTCCAGCAATGTCTCATAGGCCATCACCAGCGCGGTATCGAGCGCCTCGGCTTCCGCCACGGCGACATCCGGCGTCACGCCCGTGCCTTCCCAGTTGGTGCCGGTGATCGGGTTGCGGGTGCGGCTGGTCGAAACGAAGACGCCGAAGCCTTCCGCCGCCGGGAAAAACCCGCCCGGATTGCCGGCGCCATAGGTGGTCTCGCCCACAATGGTGGCGCGCTCCATGGCCTGGAGATGATAGGGGAAGGCTTCCCCCGCCGAGCCGGTTCGGCCACTGGTCAGCACGTAGAGCGGCACGTCGGGCCGGGCCTGTGACGGCAGATAGGCCAGCGAGGTCAGCTCGCCCGGATAGTCCCGGTTGCTGGCCAGGAAGGTGTTGATCGGCACCTGGTTGTTCGGGTCGAGGAAATGGCTGATCAGCAATTGCACCATGGAGGGTGCGCCACCGCGATTATTGCGCATGTCGAAGATCACGGCGTCGGTGTTGGCGATGAAATCAAGCGCCGCGATCGCGGTGTCGCCGCCCAGCTGGGCCGGGTAAAACTGGCGCATGTCAATGTAGCCGACATTGCCGGGCAGGATGGAAACCTCGTTGAAGCCGAAATTGGCACGCCGCGCCTGGGCGAGGAAATCCGGCGAAGGGCCGGACGGCGCATTGCCCGTTTCCGGTGGCGGCGGGCCGAAATAGCGGACCGCGAAGTGGGTGTCGTGCGGCCGCAGGAATTGCGTCAGTTCGTCGGCCAGGCGGGCCGCATCAGCCGCATCGTCATAAACGCCATCGGCCAGCTGCGTGCGCAATTGCGCCGCCAGGTCAGCCCCGGTCGCGGAATCGTAGAAATTCTCCTCGATCCGGGACGCCACGCCTTCAACCACCGCGGCGCGCTGCGCATCATCAAGCAAGGGATTGTCCTGAGCGAGCGCGGCCGGCGCAATGAGACCGCAGACAAGCGCGAATAGAAGGCTTATTTTTCGCATTTTGCTGAACTCCAGAAGAATTTTCTTCTTTCTAGCCGATCCCGCGCAATCTGCGTGTTAATTCGCGGACACGATTGCGTCAGGGTGCGGAAAAAGCCGTTGCGTCACCGACATAGCCTCCTAAGCTGCGGCGCACGCAACTCTTGGGGAGAGACATGGCTGCGGAAACCGCCTCTTTTGGACAAACCCTGTCCGGCTATATCGATGTCGTGAACGGCTTTGTCTGGGGACCACCCATGCTGGTCCTGCTGCTCGGCACCGGGCTGTACCTGACCGTTTTCCTGAAAATGATGCCCTTGCGGAAGATCGGCTTTGCCTTCGGGGAGCTGATGAAAGGCCGCAAGCCGGAAGGCGAAGGGGATGTCACCCCGTTCGGCGCCCTGATGACCGCCCTGTCCTCGACCATCGGGACCGGCAATATTGCCGGCGTCGCGGTGGCGATCGCGATCGGCGGGCCGGGCGCGCTGTTCTGGATGTGGATGACCGCGCTGGTCGGCATGGCCACCAAGTTCGCCGAAGGCGTTCTGGCCGTGCAATTCCGCGAGATCGATGCCGATGGCCGCCGGGTTGGCGGGCCGATGTACTACATCAAGAACGGGATGGGAAAATCCTGGATCTGGCTGGGCGGCCTGTTTGCCTTCTTCGGCGTGATGGCTGGTCTCGGCACCGGCAACGCCATCCAGACCGCGGAAGTCGTCCGCACCGTCAACGAGACCTATGGCGTTGAATACTGGATCACCGGCGGCGTGATTGCCGTGCTCGCCGGGGCCGTCATTCTCGGCGGCATCAAGCGGATTGCCAATGTCGCCAGTGCGCTGGTGCCCTCCATGGCCGGTATCTACATCATTGTCGGCCTGGTGATCGTGGGCATGAATGCCGACGCCATCCCGGCCGCGCTGGGCAATATCTTCTCCAGCGCCTTCGGTTTCGATGCCGCCGCTGGCGGTTTCTCCGGCGCCCTGCTCATGCTGGCCATGCAGCGCGGTGTCGCCCGCGGTATCTTCTCGAACGAGGCGGGCCAGGGCTCGGCCCCGATCGCCCACGCCGCGGCGCAGAATGACAGCCCGGTCGACCAGGGCATCATCGCCATGCTCGGCACCTTTATCGACACCATCCTGGTGTGTTCGATCACGGGTCTTGCCATCCTCACCTCGGGCGTGATCCCGGCGGAATGCAATGCCGGCCTGATCGCGCTGAGCGGTGACCTGCCGCAGGTTTGCGAAACCGGCGCCCGCATCACGGCGGAAGCCTTCGGGGCCGGCATGCCGTTCGGCGACCAGTTCGTCACCATCGCGCTGGCCCTGTTCGCCTTCACCACCATTCTGGGCTGGTCCTATTATGGCGAGCGCTGCGCGGAATACCTGCTCGGCGTGAAGATCGTGCTGCCTTTCCGCATCGCCTGGATCCTGATGATCCTGGGCGCCACGGCCCTGCTCTATGCCGGTGACAACATCACCGCGCTGATGAACACGGTGTGGCTGACCACGGACACGCTGACCGGGCTGATGGCCGCGCCGAACCTGATCGCGCTGCTGGTCCTGTCACCGCTGGTCTTCAAGATGACGCGGGAATATTTCGCGCGCATCGAGGCCGGGGACGGCCAGGCCGCCGCGGCGGAAGCCGCGATCCAGGCCGGGGCCGAGAAAACCGGCCACCGTCCGGACGAGGACAAGTCCGGTCAATAAAGCCGGAAACGATCCGAAACAGATCAAGGCCCCGTCAACCGGCGGGGCCTTTTTCTATCGCGAATCCATCGCTGCAAGCGCGGCTTCGACATGCGGGTTGAACACGCCCCAGCGCTTGTAGGCGAGCGCATCGTCCGATGCCGCGCGCCAGCTGGCCGCGAATGCCGCGCGGTCGGCCGGGTCGGCCAGCGCCTCGCGGATCGGGTCGAGGCAGATGCGGATGCAGAACAGGACGGCATGGGTCGCCTCCAACCGCACCAGGGTCTGGCGTTCCACCCGCAGGGCAAGATGATCCAAGGCCTCTTCGGGGCGCAAATCCTGCAGCTGGCCGCGCATCGCCGAGCCGTGCGGCCAGTAACGCTCCATCCCGAGCTGGACCGTCCAGTTGAAGCGCTCGAACACCTCGCCGGCCGGCATGCGGTCGAAGACGCGGGCGATCTTGCCCGCCAGGCCCGGATTGCCGCCCGGCACCGGTGTGTGCAGCTGGTGCAGTTCGCGGTCGAAGCTGTCATCCAGCGAGAAGAAGGTCGGCTGGGTCAACAGCAGGCTGGTGGCGATCCAGCCTTGCCCCCGGTTCTCCATCACGACGAGATCATCCGATACCATGCGCCCAGCGGCGATCAGGGCCGGCTCCTCGCGCGCCGAACGCGTCTGGCCCGTGGCGGCCTCGATTCTTGCCAGCGCCTCGGCCTCGGCTGCCGCCGCATCCGGCCGGGCGCGGTAATACCGCTCTGGATCGGCATCCAGCCGCTGTGACTTCAGATCCAGCCAGCCGGCTTCCGGATCGGGCGTCAGCCAGTGCGCCGGTTCGATGCGCTGCAGGCCGACCTGGAAGATTGGCGGACCCTTGTAGAAGGGCTTGTAGGGCGGGCGCGTCATGTCCGCCGGAATCCGAGGATCGTCACCAGAAGCAGGGCGAGGACGATGCCCACCGCATCGGCCGCCAGGTCGGCCAGCGACATGGTGCGCTGGAGTATCGGCGAGCCCTGGATCAGCTCGATCATCAGGCCATGGGTGATCATCGCCAGCGAAATGAACCAGAGCGGCAAGCCGCGCCAGCCGAACGCGGCGAGGAGGGTCAGGACGAGAAAGGCGGCGGCATGTTCGATCTTGTCGGTGCCGAGCAGGCGCGGCGGCGCGGCCGGCCCGGGCAGGAGCGCGAGCACGCTAATCGCTGCAAAGGCCAGCCAGAACATGCCCTTGGCCGCTTGCCGCAGGGCAAGGCTCTTTCTAGGGTCCGCCCCGTCGGGAAAGAGGTGATGCGCCATGCCGGAATTGGTCCTTGATATCGAAGCCCTGTCAAAGCCGCGCTGCGACTGGACGCCAGAGGAAGCTGCCCGGATTTACCGTGCACCGTTTAACGATTTGCTGTTCGCCGCGCAAAGCGTGCACCGCCGGCATCACAAGGCCAATGAAGTGCAGAAATCCCAGCTGCTGTCGATCAAGACCGGAGGGTGTGCCGAGGATTGCGGCTATTGCAGCCAGTCGGCCTTCCACGAGACCGGGCTGAAAGCCTCCAAGCTGATGCCGGTGGACGAAGTGCTGGAAAAGGCCCGCACCGCGAAAGCCGGCGGCGCGACCCGGTTCTGCATGGGCGCGGCCTGGCGCTCGCTGAAGGACCGCGATGTCGACGCGGTGTGCGCAATGATCGAAGGCGTGAAGGCGGAAGGCCTGGAAACCTGCGTCACGCTGGGCATGCTGGAAGACGGCCAGGCCGAGCGGCTGAAAAGCGCCGGGCTCGATTATTACAACCATAATCTCGATACCAGCCGGGAATATTATGGCTCGGTGATCTCGACCCGCACCTATCAGGACCGGCTGGACACGCTGGCGCGCGTGCGCCAAGCGGGCGTGAACATCTGCTGTGGCGGCATTATCGGCATGGGCGAGGGCGAGGATGACCGGATCGGCCTGCTGGTCGAACTGGCGCGGCTCGACCCGCACCCGGAAAGCGTGCCGATTAACCATCTGGTCGGCGTCGCGGGCACACCGCTGGGCGGCGCGAAACCGCTCGACGGGTTTGATTTCGTGCGGGCGATTGCCGCTGCGCGGCTGATGATGCCGCGCTCCGTGGTGCGCCTGTCGGCGGGCCGCGAAGGCATGAGCCGCGAATTGCAGGCGTTGTGCTTCCTGGCCGGGGCGAATTCCATCTTCGTCGGCGAGGAATTGCTGACCACGCCCAATCCGGACCTGGAACAGGACGGCGCGCT
>CBDUFA010000049.1:0-7899 GCA_965366295.1 uncultured Hyphobacterium sp. | reverse complement strand
GCGCGTTGATGACAAGGCCGCGCAGGGCATGCCTGCCGGGGGCATGATGGGTCATTGCCGGCGAGGATTCGCCCGTCGCGCGCCAACCTTCCCAGGCCAGGAAAAGCAGGAAAAGCGCGCCGGCCCAGCGCAGGGTCTCGTAAATCAGCGGTGAGGATGCGATCAGGGCCGCCAGTCCAATGGCTGAAAGGCCGGCAATCAGGGTGAGACCGGCGGCAATGCCGGCCGTCGCGGCGAAACCGGCGCGTCGGCCGTCTGACAGGCTGAGCATGACCAGCCAGGCCATGTTGGGGCCCGGTGTCAGCTCGATCAGGAGCGCGGTGATGGCAAAGCCGAGCAGAAGGGCCGGATCGATCATGACATCGCCCTAGCGAAACCGGGTCCATTCGTCACGCGACAAAGGCGGCAATCCGCCTATATTCGCGATCATGCGTGGTCCCGTTGAATCCTGGCCGGCCGAAAATGCCCTGCCGGCGATGCCGGAAGGCCAATTGTTCATGGATGCCGTCCTGGCGCCAAACCGGTCGCTTCCCAATCCCGGTTTCGTTATCCTGATGCTGGTGCTGGCCGGCGTCAGCTTTCTGGCCGGGCTGGTTTACTGGCGCATGGGGGCCTGGCCAATACCGTTCTTTTTCGGTGTCGACGTTTTCCTGGTCTGGCTGGCCTTCAAGATCAGCTATCGCGATGGCCGCCGGCGCGAAATCATCCGCATTGCCGCCGACCGGATCCTCGTCCACCGCCAGCATCCCAATGGTGCGGTCCGGCACTATGTGCTGCCCACGGCCTGGACCAAGGTCAGGATATACAAGGCCGGCAAGCATGATGCGGCGGTCGCCCTGACGTCGTCGGGCAAGACCCTGGTCGTGGGCGATTTCCTGAGCCCGCCGGAGCGCCCCGAGCTGGGCGAAGCGATTGCCCGGGCGGTTCGCTTGGCGCAGCGCAGTCCCGCGCAAGAAACGGGTGGTGCGACCGGCTAGAGCTTGTCATGGTCCGGTCATGACGAGCGAAACCAAGACCCTGTCCTATGACCTTTACGCGGCCGAGCGGGATTACGACCGCATCAGCGAGGCGTTGAGTTTTCTCGGCGATCGCTGGCGCGACCATCCGGATCTTGAAGCCGCGGCCCGCGCGGCGGGTCTGTCGCCCCACCATTTCCAGCGCGTGTTTTCCCGCTGGGTCGGTGTCAGCCCGAAGAAATATGTCGGGGCGCTGGCCCATTCCGCGGCGCGGGATGCGATTGACGATGGTGCCAACATACTCGATGCGAGTTTCGAGGCCGGACTTTCGGGGCCGGGGCGTCTGCACGACCTCTTCATCGCCCATGAGGCCGTTACGCCGGGCCAGGCGCGATCGAAAGGGGCGGGGCTGGAATTCCAGTGGGGCGTGGCTCCGACACCTTTCGGAGCCGGCGTCTTCCTGGTTTCACCGCGGGGCCTGTCAGCGCTGGCTTTTGCGGATCCGGATGTCGAGAGCGGGTTTGCGGATTTGCGCGACCGCTATCCGGCCGCGGATTATCACCGCAATGACGGGCTGATCCGGGAATGGTCAGACCGGATATTCATGGCTCCGACCGGCGAGAAAATTCCGCTGGCGCTGTACGGAACGCCCTGGCAGCGCCAGGTCTGGCGGGCCCTGTTGAGCATTCCCGCTGGCCGCACGGTCACCTATCGCGATATCGCATCGGAGGTCTGCACCCCCAAGGCGTCGCGCGCGGTGGGTGCTGCGGTCGGGGCCAATCCGGTCAGCTGGCTGATCCCCTGTCACCGGGTGTTGGCATCCGATGGACGCCTGACTGGCTATCACTGGGGTGTGAATCGCAAGCGCGCCATGCTGGCCTATGAGGCTGCAAGCGCCTAGATTTGGTGCATGACCAATCCGTTTCTGATCGCAGCGCTTCTCGCGCTCGGTGTTTCCGGCCTTCTCCTGGTACGCTGGGCGCTGGCCGTGGCCTCATTGCGTGCCGATGCACGGCAGGAGTATCGCGGCCGGCAAGCAGACCGGGCGCAGACCATTGCCGGTGTCAGCGAAGCGGACTTCATCCGGATCTATACCGATGGGCATTCGCCGCGCTGGACGATCTATGCCGCAATGTCGCTGATCGGCGCCATCCTGGTGACGCCGCCCGCCGTGTTCGGCCTGATCGCGTTCTGGCGCTGGATCACAGCCTTTACCGATGCCGGGGAATGGTTTGCGATCGGCTATTATCCGTGGATGTTCTACATGTTCTTCGGCCTGGTGGCGGCCTGGGCCTTTTGCGGCTTTATCGCGGCGCGTTTTCACCACCAGCGCGCGCCGGAGAGCTTCCAGATCGCGCTGATGCGGGCGCGCGGCGAGGACGTCGATGACATTGCCATCAAGCGGCCGCGCCCCAAATGGGCACGACGGGCAAGTGTGATTGCCGCGTCAAAAGAAGCAATTGAGGGCGAATAATGGAATATCTCCACACCATGATCCGCGTCAGCGATGTGGACGAGACGTTGCGGTTTTTCTGTGACGGGCTCGGCATGAAGGAAATCCGGCGCGTCGACAGTGAAGCGGGCCGGTTCACACTGATATTCCTGGCCAGCCCCGACGACATGAAGCGCGGTGGCTTTTCCGGTGAGGAAAGTCCGATACCGGCTGGCCTGCCCTGTATTGAGCTGACTCATAACTGGGACCCCGAGGAATATACCGGCGGCCGCAATTTCGGACATGTCGCCTACCGGGTCCAGGACATCTATGCGGTCTGTTCGCGCATGGCCGGGCTGGGATACACGATCCACCGCCCGCCGCGCGATGGCCGCATGGCCTTCGTCAAGTCGCCGGACGGGATTTCCGTCGAACTATTACAGGCCGGCGCGGCGCGCGAGCCGCAAGAGCCGTGGGCGTCGATGGAGAATACGGGAAGCTGGTAATCAGGCGCGTAGCTTGATCCGGCGAATGCGTTCGGCGCGGACATGCTGATAGCTGCCATCTACTGACAATGTCAGAATCTGCATGTCGCCAATGGTGGTTGCTGCGATAGGACGGCCTTCCAGCTCGACATCATTTTCTTCCAGGTCTGCATAGATGATGCGGACATCATGCCCCTGCTCCCGGGCGCGGTGAAAGGCGGCAATCACCGCCGGGACCGGCCTTAGATTGTCAGTTAGTGACAAGAGCGGATGGGCTTCCAGGCGCCCGACGCGCTGGGATCCCAACATTTTCTCGAGGACGCGCTGGGCCTTCTCGGCATCGAGCGCGGCTTCCTCGTCGGCCGTCAGTGCGATCAGGCGGGCGCCGCGCCAGAGTATCTGCGCCTGGCGCCAGGTGAGGGAAATGGGCGGCGGACCATCGTCGGGGGCCAGCAGATAGCCCAGCCCGGCCTCGCCTTCGATCGGCACGCCGGAATCGATCAGCTTGGCCATGTCGCGATAGATGGTGCGTTCGGAGACGCTGAAAGTCTCGGCGATCTGCTGCGCGGTCAGTGCGCCGGGCGCGGCCGCTTTCAAGGCGCGAACAATTTCTACAAGGCGGCGGGCGCGGCTCATGTCAAATCCTGACTGTCGAGCGCTCCTTATGCCTTGTGGCGGCTGGCGGCGTCAATTGCCGCCGATCACGTCCCGCATGGCATATAGGCCGGGCTTCTGGCGGATCAGCCACTGCGCCGCTGTCAGGGCTCCGAGGGCGAAGACGCGCCGGTCCAAGGCACGATGGCTGATCGCGATCTCTTCATTGTCCGACATGAATTTTACATCGTGCTCGCCGACAACGGCGCCCCCGCGGAGCGCGGCAAAGCCGATCGCACCGGGTGTGCGGGTCCGGTTCGGCGTTCCCCGGCCTTTTTCAGCAACCATGTCAAGCACCTGGCCCCGGGCGCGGGCGATGGCTTCACCGAGGATCAGGGCGGTTCCCGACGGGGCGTCAGCCTTGTAGCGGTGATGAGTTTCAAGGATTTCCGCATCCCAGCGTTCGACCGGCAGGCCGGCCGCGGCGGTGGAGACCAGCATTTCCACCAGAGCGATCCCGATCGAGAAATTCCGGGCGGCCAGGACGGGCAGGCTTTCAGATGCGGCACGCAGGGCATCGGTCTGCTCGAGCGTCAGCCCGGTCACCCCACACAGCAGGGCCGGGCCGCCGAGTTCCGTCAGGCGCCGGGCGATGGCGGCGCTCGCGGCCGGGGCGGATGCGTCGATCACCGCATCTGCGCCCTCGAGGGCATCTTCGAGCCGGATAACGCTCTGCTTGCCGATCCAGCCGGTACCGGCCAGTTCGCCGAGATCCTTTTCGACATGGTCGGAATCGGCGCGGACAACGCCGCCGGCGAGTTCGTAGCGATCATCGAGAATGGCTTCGCGGGCGATGGCGCTGCCGAGGCGGCCGCCGATACCGACAATGGTGATCTTCAGGGCCATATCAGGCTCTCCGATAGTTGATCGTGACCGGGATCACGACTTCGCGACGCGACTATCCGGTCATTTCTCCACTCTTTATCCTAGTCATTTCTAAGAGGAGTCTGAACATGATGACTGTTTCGCTGCTGACCGCGCTCAGCCTGCAGGCGATACCGCCGGCTATTGATACCCGCTACGAGCCCAGCGTGGCTTACCCCTTTGGCCGGCCCAACCCGGATGCACCGGGCGAATTGAGCCAGTTTGCCTTCTTTGTCGGCGCTTTCGACTGCCTCGACGAGCGCACCTTGCCGGATGGCCGCCAAGTCCAGTTCCCGGCTGTGTGGAACGGACACTATTTCATGAACGGGCACGCCATACAGGACCAGTACTGGGCGCCGGGATTCTATACCTCCAACATCCGGCAATATGACGAGGCCGAAAATGCCTGGAATGTCGCCTTCTTCTCGGAGCCCGGATATTCGACCGGGATCTGGACCGGCGGACTGTTGGGCGATGACATGGTGCTGACCCGGGAAATCCCGCTTCCCGATGGCAGCACCCGGGTGTCCCGCCTGCGGTTCAGCGAGATTTCCGATGAAGGCTTCTACTGGACAGGCGCATTTGTCGACGAGAGTGGCGATGACCAGGTGAACTGGTCGAGCCGGTGCGTTCGCAGGGACTGACGAACCTTGATTGCCCTCTCCTTATACGCGAATCCGAGGATGCGATTTCGTTCATATTCGCTTTTCGCGTGTCCCCCATCATCCAGAACTGGAATTTGATTCTAATTTAATGTAGCTATTAAATGACTGATTCGACAAACCTTAATCGAAAGTTAATGCCAACTTGGTCCAGGCAAGAGAAAGCCAGACGGGAAATGACGCCGATCCCGGCGTCCGGCCCGCCATGCAGGCGCGAAGCCGGGCCACGCGGCGGCGAATCCTGAAAGTCCTGGAAAAAGCGGTCCGCGAAGACACGATTGATGCGCTGACAGTGGCCGATATCGCCCGCCGGGCCCGCTCTTCGGTCGGGGCGTTCTATGGCCGGTTTGCCGACAAGGCCGCCGCGCTTGATGCGCTTTATGCCGATCGCCTGGCCGGCCTCACGGAGGCGCTGATGACCGCGAACCGGGAGGCGCGCCGCCATCGCGACGTGCACCGCTGGATCGGACAGCTAACGGCCGATTGTGTTGCGCACGGGCTGGACAACCGGGCCTTGCTGTCGCGCCTGGCCGGCCGTCCGGTCGATCTGGCAAAGCCGCCCCAGGCACTGGCAGACGATCTCGCGCAGACGCTGACAGTCCTCAAGATCAAGCCGCCGCATTTCGCGCCGCCGGCCGCGAAATTCCTTCTGACCCTGATTATCGGGTTGAGCCGGGATGCCGCCCTGTTCCAGGCGGATCTGCAGACCGATCCGAAAGCCCGGGCGGCCTTTACATCGGATATCCAGAAAGCGGCCTTGTGGTATCTGACGGCGCCGTCCGCCTGACAACCGGACGCACTAGACGCTGGGGCGTCCGTCCTCACTGGTCAGATCGTCCCAGAAACGCTTCGCCTTGCCGATAAAGCCCTCGGATTCCGGATTGCAATTGCCGCCGGAAATCTCGCAGAACTCTTCCAGCAGCTCCTTCTGGCGCTCTGTCAGATTGCGCGGTGTCTCGACATAGAGCTCGACAATCATGTCGCCGCGCGGTCCACCACGCAGACGCGGCATGCCCTTGCCTTTCAGCCGCATCCGTTTGCCGGTCTGTGACCCGGACGGGATTTTCAGCTCGGCCTTGCCGCCATCGATCACCGGGCAGCATACCGACCCGCCCAGTGCGGCGGTCACCATCGGTACCGGTGCGCGGCAATAGAGATTGGGCCCGTCCCGCTCGAACAGTTCGTCATGCTTGATGGACACGAAAATATAGAGATCGCCCCGCGGTCCGCCTCTCGCGCCGGCTTCACCTTCACCGGCCAACCGGATCCGCATGCCATCCTCGACGCCTGCCGGAATATCGACATTGAGCGAGCGGACCTTGCGCACGCGGCCCACGCCATCGCACTCGCGGCAAGGCGTGGTAACGGTCTTGCCCTGTCCGCCACAGCGCGGGCAGGTCTGGCGTATTCGGAACATGCCATTCCCGGCGGTGACAACGCCGGCGCCCTGGCATTGGCCACAGGTTTCCAGCGAGGTGCCGGGTTCCGCGCCATTTCCATCACAGCGCTCGCAGGCCAGATTGGTCGGAACCTTCAGTGTTTCCGATTTTCCGTTGAAGGCTTCCTGCAGATTGATTTCGAGATCATAGCGTAGATCAGAGCCCCGGGCCGGACCGCTCCGGGCACCGCCACGGCGTGCACCGCCCATGCCGCCGAACGCACCACCGAAGACCTGCTCGAAAATGTCGGCAAAATCGGCCGCCCCGGCGCCTCCGCCGAACGGACCCTGGCCGCCGCCCATTCCGCCTTCAAATGCGGCGTGACCCATGCGGTCATAAGCGGCGCGTTTTTCAGGGTCGGACAGCACGGCATAGGCTTCGCCCACTTCCTTGAAGCGGGCCTCGGCTTCCTTGTCGTCGGGATTACGGTCCGGGTGGTATTGCATGGCCAGCTTGCGATAGGCGCTTTTCAGCGCCTTTTCATCGACGCCGCGCTCGACACCCAGCACTTCGTAATAGTCACGCTTCGACATGGACCAGCCTCATCAGCGGGAGAGAAAACGCCCCGCCTGGATGGCGGGGCGATATCTTCTCGGCTTATGCGTCTTCCTTCTTGTCGCCGGAATTCTCGTCCCCGTCGACTTCGGAATACTCGGCGTCCACGACGTCTTCGTCCTGGGACTCGCCCGAGGCATCGCCTTCGGCACCGGCTTCCGCCTGTTGCGCCGCATACATGGCTTCGCCCAGCTTCATGGCGGCCTGGACAAGAGCTTGCGTCTTGGCCTGGATCTCGGCGGCATCCTCGCCATCCTTGACCGATTTCAGCTCGTCCGCGGCCGTGGTGATCGCGGTTTTCTCCGCATCGCCCACCTTGTCGCCGAATTCCTCGAGCTGTTGCTCGGTCTGGTGGATGAGAGCTTCCGCCTGGTTGCGGGCCTCGACCAGTTCCTTGCGCTTCTTGTCGGCCTCGGCATTGGCCTCGGCGTCCTTGACCATGTTGTCGATGTCCTCGTCGGAGAGGCCACCGGACGCCTGGATGCGGATCTGCTGTTCCTTGCCGGTCGCCTTGTCCTTGGCGGACACGTTAACGATGCCGTTGGCGTCTATGTCGAACGTGACCTCGATCTGCGGCATGCCGCGCGGTGCCGGCGGAATGCCCATCAGGTCGAACTGACCCAGCAGCTTGTTGTCGGCGGCCATCTGGCGCTCGCCCTGGAAGACCTTGATGGTCACGGCCTGCTGGTTGTCTTCGGCCGTCGAGAAGGTCTGCGACTTCTTGGTCGGAATGGTCGTGTTGCGTTCGATCAACGAGGTGAATACGCCGCCCAGGGTTTCGATGCCCAGCGAGAGTGGGGTCACATCGAGCAGCAGCACGTCCTTCACATCACCCTGCAGCACGCCGGCCTG
>CBDUFA010000048.1:0-7927 GCA_965366295.1 uncultured Hyphobacterium sp. | reverse complement strand
GGATACTCCTTCCTGGCGCAGAATGGCGACCGCATCCAGGCGGCCCGCGTCGATGGCGTGGCACCGGAATTCGATGCGATTGCCTCGGGCGAATACCCGATCTCGCGCTCCATGTTCGTCTATGCCAAGCGCCAGCATGTCGGCGTTGTGCCGGGCGTGCAGGAATATCTCACCGAGTTCTCCTCGGACGATGCCTGGGGTGATTTCGGCTATCTCACCGATCGCGGCCTGATCCCGCTGCCGGAAGCGCGCCGCGCGGAACTGGCCCAGCGCGTGGTCGACATGGACATCATGACCGAGGCGCCGGAAGGGCATTAGGCCTTATCGTCTTCGACAGTCAGGAACGTGCCCCGGCTCCGGCCGGGGCATTTTCTTTTGGGGCTGGCTCAAACAGCTCTCACCCGCGGACGCTTATCGCTTCGGCGTTCGTGTATTCCCCTCCCCATCAAGGGGAGGGGTAGGGGTGGGGGTATCCAGTTATCACCCCACCCTGACGGCTGCGCCGTCTTCCCTCCCCATCAAGGGGAGGGGAAACGAATGTCTAGCTATAGCGCCGGCGACGATTAAAACAGCGGCTTGCGCTCTTTCCGGCCGAGGCGGCGCAGGCGCTTCCAGAAGCGGCGGCCTTCCGGCTTGGGTTGCGGCTTGAGGTTCTTCACGAACTCCTCGGCGCAGGACTTCCAGGAGAAGCCTTCGGCATATTCGCGGCAGCGCTCGCGCTTCATCTTCAGGGCTTCCAGGCAGGCTTCCTGCAGATCCTCGGACACCGCGCCCGCACCCGTGCCCGGAATCAGGTCCTTCGGACCGGGCGCCGGGAAGGCCGCCACCGGTGTGCCGCAGGCCATGGATTCCAGGATCACCAGGCCGAACGTGTCGGTCAGGCTGGGGAAGACGAAGACATCGGCATCGGCGAAATAGCGCGCCAGCTCGTCGCCGTATTTGGGGCCGAGGAACTGGATGTCCGGGTATTCCTTGCGCAGCTGGTCGAGCTGCGGGCCGGGGCCGATCACCACCTTGGTGCCGGGCAGCTCGCAGTCGAGGAAAGCCTCGATATTCTTTTCCACCGCGACACGGCCGACATAGACCCAGATCGGACCTTCGAGATCGGGATAGACGCCGCCATCAATGCCGCGCTTGTCGGGATTGAAGAGCACGGTATCGACGCCGCGCGCCCAGGGCGTGATGTTCTTGAAGCCGCGCGCGGCCAGGTCGTCGCGCATTGACGGTGTCGCCACCATCAGCCGTCCGCCGGCATTGTGGAACCAGCGCATGAAGGCATAGCCCGCCGAGAGCGGGATGAAGGGAAAACGCGCGTGGACGTATTCCGGGAATTTGGTGTGATAGCTGGTGGTGAAGGGCAGCTTCCATTTCAGGCAGACAGCACGCGCGGCCATGCCCAGCGTGCCCTCGGTTGAAATGTGGATGGCTTCCGGCTCGAACGCCTTGAAGCGTTCCTCGATATCCTTGCGCGCGCCCAGCGCCAGCTGGATTTCCGGATAGGTTGGCAGCGGCCAGGTCTTGTAGCCGAGACCGGGGTGGATGACTTCCACCTCATGGCCCATTTCGCGGCATTCCTCGACGGTGCGCGTCAGCGTGCGGACCACGCCATTGACCTGCGGTTCCCACGCGTCCGTGACCAGCATGATGCGTTTCGGCTTGTCGCCGAAATCGTCATCTTCGTCTGTCACGGGCTCGATATCGGTCTGATTGTCAGTCATGGGGTTTCCTTAGCCCATAATTCGCACATGGCGAAGAGCCGTTTCAGCCCCTTGCCAGCGCGTTTTGGGCATGATCAAAGCCGCGTGTTAGGGTTTGGCCGTTGCGGAGAGATTGCCATGCCGGATACCGCCACGATTCGGATCGACTGGGATCGCGTCGACGATATGAAATTCGCCGACGAGACGGAGGCCGCCCGCGCGCTTGCCGCCAGGATCGGATTTACCGGGGAAGACCGCGACGCCACGCGCGCCGAGGCAATCGACCTGGTCGAACGCGCCCGCGCTGCCACGCCGGTGGCCGGCCTGATGGAAAGCTTCCTGCAGGAATTCGGCCTGTCCAACAAGGAAGGCCTGGCGCTGATGTGCCTCGCCGAGGCGCTGTTGCGCGTGCCGGATGCCGAGACCGTCGACAAGCTGATTGCCGAGCGCATCGGCTCGGGCGAATGGGGCGGGCATGTCGGCAAGTCCGCGCACTGGCTGGTCAATGCCTCCACGCTGGGCCTGATGCTGACCGGTTCGCTGGTCGATGTGGACCGGGAGGCCAAGAAGAATCCCGGCCTCTACATGAAGAAGCTGACGCAGCGCATGGGCGAGCCGGTGATCCGCACCGCGACCATGCAGGCGATGAAAATTCTCGGCGAGCAATTCGTGCTCGGCCGTACCATCAAGGCGGCGATCAAGCGCGGTCACAAGCATCCCGGCCAGCTGCATTCCTTCGACATGCTGGGTGAGGGCGCGCGCACCCATGCCGACGCGGCGCGTTATCACCAGCGCTATCTCGAGGCCATCGCGGCCGTCGGCGAGCAGCGCGGCGAGGGGCCGATCGAATCCGTCGATGGCGTGTCGGTGAAGCTGTCAGCCCTGCACCCGCGCTATCACGCGGTGAAGGAAGACAGTGTCTTTGCCGAGCTCTATCCTATGGTGCTGGAGCAGGCCGAGGCCGCCAAGGCCCAGGATATCGGCCTTTGCCTCGATGCCGAGGAATCCGACCGGCTGATCATTTCCCTGAAAATCCTCGAACGCCTGGCCCGCGAACCGTCGCTGGCCGGCTGGAACGGGCTGGGGCTTGCCATCCAGGCCTATCAGAAGCGTTGCGAGACCGTGATCGAGAACGTGATCGCGCTGGGCCGTGAAACCGGCCGCCGCTTCCTGGTGCGGCTGGTGAAGGGCGCGTATTGGGATACCGAGATCAAGTTTGCCCACCAGATGGGCTGGCCGGATTTCCCGGTCTGGTCGACCAAGCCGGCGACCGACCTAAACTATCTGGCCTGTGCCAAGCTGATGCTGACCGCGCCGGAAGCGATCTACTCGCAGTTTGCCACCCATAACGCCTTCACGCTGTGCGCCGTCCGGCGCCTGGCGCAGCAGGCCGATGTGGAGGCCTATGAGTTCCAGCGCCTGCACGGCATGGGCGAACCGCTCTACAAGGCCGCCAAGGCGGCGTTCGGCGGACGGCCCGTGCGGATCTATGCCCCGGTCGGCAGCCATGAAGACCTGCTGCCCTATCTGGTCCGGCGCCTTCTGGAGAATGGTGCCAATACCTCTTTCGTACACTCCTTCCTCGACAAGGACGTGCCCGCCGAGGACGTCGCCCGCGGCCCGTTCGACGGCGCCGAGACGATTGACCGTCACCCCTTCATCCCGGTGCCGCCGAAGCTTTATGGCGAGCATCGCGCCAATTCCGCCGGCGTCGATCTGAGCCAGGTCGGCGTCCGCGAGCGGCTGGCAAAGGCGCAGGCGAAACTGGACAAGGAATTGCCGCTGGCGGCCGGACCGGTCGTCAATGGCAAGATGTACGAGACCGAGCCGTTCAAGCATGCCAGCCCGGTCAACCAGCACAATGTCGTTTCTATCCTGTCGAATGCGAATGACGAGCTGATCGATACCGCTTTCGAGGCAGCCCGCGATGCGCATCGCCGCTGGGATGCGATGGGCGGGGCCAAGCGCGCGGAAATCCTGCGCGCCATGGGCGATGCGCTGGAAGCGGAAACCGACCGGCTGATCGCGATCATGACACGAGAAGGCGGCAAGACGCTGGCCGATGGCGTGGCGGAAGTGCGCGAGGCGGTCGATTTCTGCCGCTATTATGCCTGCGAGGCCGAGACCAAGTTCGGCGGACCGGTGCGCCTGCCCGGACCGGCCGGCGAGACGAATCATCTCGAATTGCGCGGGCGCGGCGTTTTCGTCTGCATCAGCCCGTGGAATTTTCCGCTGGCGATCTTTACCGGCCAGCTCAGCGCGGCGCTCGCCGCCGGCAATACCGTGCTGGCCAAGCCGGCCGAGCAGACGCCGCTGGTCGCGTGCGAGGCGGTGAAGCTGTTCCAGAAGGCGGGCCTGCCGAAGGACGTGCTGCACCTGATCACGGGCGATGGCCGCGCCGGGGCGGCGCTGGTCAATGATCCGCGTACGGGCGGAGTGTGCTTTACCGGCTCGACGGAAGTGGCCCGCATCATCAACAAGGCACTGTCCGAAAAGGAAGGGCCGATCGTGCCCTTCATTGCCGAGACCGGCGGCCTCAACGGCATGTTCGTCGATACCTCCGCGCTCAAGGAGCAGGTGATCGACGACGCGATTCTCTCGGCCTTCGGCTCGGCGGGCCAGCGCTGTTCGGCGCTGCGCATCCTGTTCCTGCCGGAAGACACGGCCGACAAGTTCATCGAGGGGCTGATGGGCGCGATGGACGCGCTCGCGGTCGGCGACCCGGCCGATGCCTTCACCGATGTCGGCCCGGTGATCGACGAGGAAGCCAAGGGCATTCTCGACCAGCACATGACCCGCATGCGGGTGAATGCGAAAGTGCTCAAGCAGGCCGATCCCGGCCCGCTGGCCAAGGACGGTTTCTTCTTCTCGCCGGCGCTGATCGAGATTCCCTCGCTCGACCTTATGGAGCGCGAGGTGTTCGGGCCGATTCTCCACGTCATCCGCTACAAGCGGAAGGATGTCGGCAAGATGGCCGCCGAGCTCGCGGCCAAGGGGTATGGGCTGACGCTTGGGGTCCACTCGCGTCTCGCGCGATTCCACGAGGAGATCATGGACGTGATCCCGGCGGGCAATGTGTATGTGAACCGCAATATCACCGGCGCGGTGGTCGGCGTGCAGCCGTTCGGCGGCGAGGGGCTTTCGGGCACCGGACCGAAGGCGGGCGGCCCGCATTACCTGATCCGGTTCGCGGCAGAACGCACCGTCACCGTTAACATTTCGGCCCAGGGCGGCGATCCGGAATTGCTAAGTCTTTGACCTTTCGTGGGGTCCAAAAACCCCACTGCAAAAAGCATTACCGGAGTTTGTCAGTGTGGACAGGGCATTAGCCGTTCGTTAACCAAAAAATCCGTTTTCGGACCATTTCCCCCGTTGACCATGGGGCGGCCTTTAAGCACTATATGTTGGGTCAGCTGACGAAGCCGACACACCATCATGGGATCTTCAGAGCAGCGGCGCGAACGCGTACGTTCCGCGCGACGGGCAAGCTGCGCTCTGATTTCCGGGGGGAGACGAGTTCAAAATGACGCCTTACGATGCCGCCGCCGCGACCAGTAATCCGACCGGAATGAGCCCGCAGGACGATTTGCGTCCGGGCAAGCCGCGCGCGCCGAAACCCGACCTCAAACTGGTCAAGAAAGTCGAGATCGATCCGTCGCGCGATGCGCTGCTGACGGATTTCGGCAAGAAGACCCTGGTCGACCGTTATCTCCTGCCAGGCGAATCCTACCAGGACATGTTTGCGCGCGTTGCGACGGCCTATGCCGATGATGGCGAGCATGCGCAGCGCCTCTATGACTACATCTCGAACCTGTGGTTCATGCCGGCTACGCCGGTGCTGTCGAATGGCGGTGCCTCGCGCGGCCTTCCGATCTCCTGCTTCCTCAATACGGTCGGCGATTCGCTGAACGACATCGTCAACACCTGGAACGAGAATGTCTGGCTGGCGTCCAATGGCGGCGGTATCGGCACCTATTGGGGCGAAGTCCGCTCGATCGGCGAGAAGGTCGGTCAGAACGGCCAGACCTCGGGCATCATCCCCTTCATCCGGGTGATGGATTCGCTCACCCTGGCGATCTCGCAAGGCTCGCTGCGCCGCGGTTCGGCGGCCGTCTATCTCGACGTCCACCACCCGGAAATCGAGGAATTCCTCGAAATCCGCAAACCGTCGGGCGATTTCAACCGCAAGAGCCTGAACCTCCACCACGGTCTCAATGTCACCGATGCCTTCATGGAAGCGGTGAAGACGGACAGCGAATACGAGCTGAAATCGCCGCGTTCCGGCGAAGTGATGCGCACGATTTCCGCGCGCAAGGTCTGGCAGAAAATCCTCGATCTGCGCCTGCAGACCGGCGAACCCTATATCGTCTTCTCCGACACGGTGAACGAGGCGCTGCCGGCACACCAGAAGAAGCAGGGCCTGAAGGTTCGCCAGTCAAACCTGTGCGCCGAGATCATGCTGCCGACCGGTGTCGACAAGCATGGCCGCGACCGCACGGCGGTGTGTTGCCTGTCCTCGCTCAATGCCGAGAAATTCCTCGAGTGGAAGGATGATCCGCGCTTCATCGAGGACATCTACCGCTTCCTCGACAATGTGCTGGAAGACTTCATCGACCGCGCGCCGGCGGAAATGGGCCGGGCGGTCTATTCCGCGATCCGCGAGCGCTCGGTGGGCCTCGGCCTGATGGGTTTCCATTCCTTCCTGCAGAAGATGAATGCGCCGTTTGAATCACCGATGGCGAAGTCGTGGAACCTCAAGATGTTCAAGCATATCCGTCAGGAAGCCGACAAGGCGTCGGTCAAGCTTGCGGACGAGCGCGGTGCCTGCCCGGATGCCGAGGAAGCCGGGGTGAAAGCCCGCTTCTCGCACAAGCTGGCGATCGCGCCGACGGCCTCGATCTCGATCATCTGCGGCGGCACGTCGGCAGGCATCGAGCCGATCCCGGCGAATTTCTACGTTCACAAGACACTGTCGGGCTCGTTCTCGGTGAAGAACCCGCAATTGAAAAAGGTGCTGGCGGAAAAAGGCCAGGACACGGACGAGGTCTGGGCCTCCATTCTCGAGCATGAAGGCTCGGTGCAGCATCTCGACTGCCTCGACCAGAACGAGAAGGATCTGTTCAAGACCGCCTTCGAGCTGGACCAGCGCTGGGTGATCGAGCACGCCGCCGACCGCACCCCCTATGTCTGCCAGTCGCAGTCGCTGAACATCTTCCTGCCGGGTGATGTCGATAAGTGGGACCTCCACATGCTGCACTGGACGGCTTGGGAGAAGGGCGTGAAATCGCTGTATTATTGCCGCTCGAAATCGGTCCAGCGGGCCTCCTATGCCGGCTCGGAAAGCAAGTCCGACGCCGAGAAATCAATGGAAGCCGCGGCCAAGACCGATTACGAGGAATGCCTCGCCTGTCAGTAGGCGGGATTGGAAAATTCGATGGTAGAAAGGGCGGCCATTGGACCGCCCTTTTTGCTGCAGCGCATCATGTGCGTTTCGAGTCACGGTTCAGGCGAATATTTACCATAAGTGCAGCCAGACGCTGTTTCGCGGACGATTTTTGACGCCCGCCCGCGGGAAGCATGCTAGATTCGGGAAATCGTGTGTCAGGGGAGAAGGCACGTGTCCCGTTCGGGAAGAAACATCGTGATTGCCGGCGCTGCGGTCATTCTGACCGGGGCGATGGCGGCTGCGCAGGAGCCGGTCACGGTGCCTGCCGCTTTCGATGTGGACGAAGTGATCCTGGCGCCCTTCCTGACCGAGACCTCGTCGCGAATCGATAGCGATGCCGCGGCCGTGGCCGCCGGCGTGATCGCCGAAACCGGCTCGGACAATGCCTCGCTCAACGGGTTTGCGAGCCAGTCCATGGCGGTCAGCGAATTCCATGACGGATCGCGGCTGGAATTCCGGCTTTACCAGCCCACCCTGCTGACGCGGTCGGACCGGCTGTTCGACCCGCAATCGGATATCGACCCGGCCATTGTGATTCCCGGCCGCCAGACCGGATCGTCGGTCTCGGTGGACCTTTCGGAGGGAGGGGACGGCCTGGTGTTCGACATCGCGGCCGCCACGGAGGCCGCGCGCGGCGCCTCCCATCCCGTCGTGCTGGTGGTGGACGACAGCCCCTACATGCGCCAGGTGCTGCGGGAGATGTTGGAGGGCGATCCCCTGGTGGGGGAGGTGGAGGTCGCCGGCAACGGTCAGATCGCCCTGGACAAGTCCCTGCGCCGCCCGC
>CBDUFA010000047.1:0-7999 GCA_965366295.1 uncultured Hyphobacterium sp. | reverse complement strand
CTCGTCGGCGCCTTGCTGTTCGTCGGTTCAGACAGCCTGATCGCGCTGGATCTGTTCAAGGATTACGACCCGGCCTGGCGCGGCCCCGCGGTCTGGATCAGCTACGTCGCGGCGCAGTATTGCCTCCTGCTCGGCCTGGTCCGGGAGAAGCCCTAGAATTCCCGCACGATCGATATGTCGAAGCGTGAATCGCCTTCTTCAAACCCGGGTAGCGGCTCGAATTCGTGCCGGTAGCGCCAAGAGGCTTCTACGGCCCAGGCTTCGCTGAGCGCCGTGATGAAGGCGAATTTCTGTTCGGCGCGCGCCGATTCCGCAATCAGGATGGTGGTCTCGGAGGCAAACCGGCTGGTATCGGTGATCTGCCACTCATAGTCCGAGCCCAGGTCGACGGCGAACTGGCTCTCCGCAGAGCCGGCGATTGACGAAACATAGCGGATACCGGGGCCGATGCGCAGCACCCAGTCCATGTTTTCCGGCATCGCCGGACGGTAGGCCACGCCGGCACTCACGAACGACGTGTAGTCGAAACTGGAAAGCTGGTCCTGGTCATATTCGCCACCCAGGAAGAGGCTCCAGCGATCGCCGATCTCGCGTTCGCCGCGGGCTTCGAGCTGGAGCTGGTCACGCGACGCGACGCCGCCGGATTCCGAGTAGGCATAGTCGATGCTGCCTTCAAAGCCCCATTCGGCCAGGTCGCGTTCGACTTCCAGGCCGAGTGAATAGTCCTGCTGGTCGGAATTGCCGGTATCGATACGCAAACCGGCCGACAGGCGTCCGGACCAGCCAGCCCAGGGACGCGTCAGCGCAAAGCCGTCATCGGCCTCGGCCATGACCTCTTCGCTGGCTTCGGCTGTTTCGGGTGAGGGGGCATGACATCGGCATCGACCATCTGGTTCGGAACGCCGATATCGGCGGCGATAAACCGGTTTTCCGCCAGTTCCAGCCGGTCCGGTGCAATCTCGGCCAGCGTGTTGAGCACGGCCGGCGCACCGCCTTCCGCGACCCGGGCCACGAGGTCCACGGTTTCGGCGAAAGCCTCATCGCTCTGGGTCGCAGCGGCTTCGGCAAGCAGCCGACGGTAATCGCCGGACAGGTTCTGTCCGAAGGCCGGCGCGCTGAGCGCGATGAAAACAAGAAGGCAAACAAGGCGTACGGGCATGGTTTCTCTCCGGTGGATGAAGAGAGACCTAGGGGGCTTGGCCTGCGAAGTCGAGCCGGGGCTATGCCTCTTCCGGCATCAGTCCTTTTTCGACAGCCGCCCGCTTCATGGCCTGCTGCAGTTTTTCAAACGCTCGTACCTCGATCTGCCGGATACGTTCGCGGCTGACATTGTAGACCTCGGCCAGCTCTTCAAGCGTCTTCGGTTCGTCGGTCAGCTTGCGTTCCTGGATGATGTGGCGTTCGCGCTCATTGAGGTCCGACATCGCATCCTGGAGCAGCACCATGCGCTGGTCGAATTCGTCATGCTCGGCAAGCTCGGCTTCCTGGTTCGGCGCATCCTCGTCCTCGAGCCAGTCCTGCCACTGGCTTTCGCCTTCCGAGGCTTTCAGCGGGGCATTCAGCGAGGCATCCGGGCCGGACAGGCGCCGGTTCATCGAGATCACGTCATCATCGGTGACGCCCAGCTTGGTGGCGATTTCCTCGACCTGGTCCGGCTTCAGATCACCATCTTCCAGCGCGGCCATCTTGGCCTTCATGCGGCGCAGGTTGAAGAACAGCTTCTTCTGGGCGGCCGTCGTGCCCATTTTCACCAGCGACCATGACCGCAGGATATATTCCTGGATCGAGGCGCGGATCCACCACATGGCATAGGTCGCCAGGCGAAAGCCCTTGTCCGGGTCAAACTTCTTCACCGCCTGCATCAGGCCGACATTGCCTTCGGAGATCACTTCCGCGATCGGCAAGCCATAGCCGCGATAGCCCATGGCAATCTTGGCCACGAGCCGCAAATGCGAGGTAACGAGCTTTTCCGCGGCGCCCGTATCGTCATGCTCCTGCCAGCGCTTGGCGAGCATGAATTCCTCGTCTTTTTCAAGCATGGGGAACTTCCGGATCTCGGAGAGATACCGGTTGAGCCCGTCTTCGGGCGTCAGCGAGAGTGTCAGTGCATTCGCCATTCTGTTCCCCTGAACCTGTCTTCGAGGCCTAGTTAGGAAGTGACCAAGTTCATTACTAGGGTATCACGTCCTGTTGATGACAGCGGGACGCTTCACCTGTTGTTTCCCGGTCTTTCATAACCGGTTTGCCAATCCGCGCGGCTGCGTCATGATGCACCATGGCCCGTAAAGCCCGCCAGACCCGGAATGCCGAAGCTTCGCGCGCCGCGCTGATCGAGGCCGGTGCGCGCCTGTTTGCCCGTCACGGTTTTGCGGCCACCTCGCTCGACATGATCGCCGCCGAGACCGGCCTCAACAAGGCGATGGTGGCCTATTACTTCGGTTCCAAGACCGGGCTCTACCAGGCAATCCTCGACGAGGGCGTTTCGCGCGTCCTGTCGCGGGTAGATGTCGAGGCCCTGGAAGCCCGGCCGCCCGCGCGGCGCCTGCCGGCCTTTGCCCGGGCACTGGCGCGCGGTTTCGAGGCGGCGCCCTTCCTGCCCGGCATGCTGGTGCAGGACTATCTCTCGGGCGAGCAGCAGATGCGCCCCGATGCAGCGGCCAGCCTGTCGCGCAATTTCGAGGTGACGCGGGCGATTGTCGAGCGTGGCCAGATGGCCGGGGTTTTCCGGTCAGCCGATCCCCACCAGGTCCACCTTGTCCTGATCGGCGCGATTGTCTTTTTCCGCGTCACGAAGCCTTTTCGCGACAGTATGCAGGCGGAGGGCCGCTGGCCCGTATCCAATCCGGATCCCGAGGAATTTGCTGAATTCGTGGGGGAAATGCTGGCTCGCGGCCTGGCGCCGGAGAGTCCGCCCGAACAGGTCTAGATGCGTCTCGCGGCCTGTTTGGATGCACGATGAAAATATATATTCCTGATTTAAAATAAGCACTTGCCAAAGCGCAGCTGATTTAACTAAACACATGGTTAGTTGGCGCTAGGGGGCGCTTGAAAGCAGGAGGGCCACATGGTCTCCATCAAACACGTCATTACCGTGGCTGCGCTTGGCAGCCTCGTCACCGCCGCTGCCTTGACACAGGACGACCCGGTCCGCGACCAGCTGGCCGACTTCGCCGCGGATTATGCGCAGGATCCTTATGTCACCGAAGCGCACACATTCGGCATCCGGATTGACGACCGTTGGTTTACCGTGACGGCCGCCCCAGGCGATGTTCAGCTCACCGACGGCATGCCGGCCGAGCCGACCTATTACTTCTTCGGCAATGCCGCCGCTGTCGAAGCGGTTCACAACGGGCAATGGTCCGGCCTGACCTCCATGGTCAAGGAGTTCTCGTCGGACGAGGCGCCGCTCGACATGGACGTGATGGAAGGCTTCCAGCCGGACGCCACCTTCCTGGAAGATCTGCTCGGTACGGCGTTCCATTTCTGGAACCGGGGCCAGCCGGAAGTTATTCCCTTCGGACGTGACCACACGCGCGTCAGCCATGGTGCGAATACCGGTGTATTCTATTACCAACCCGGCTTCCGCAGCGGCTTTTTCAATGTCCGCCCGGGTCAGCATGTCAATGAGAACCCGGCCTCGCAGACCAACCCCTTCCCCTCGCTTTTCATCGTCACCGAGGGGTGGGCCCATGCGCGTATCAATGGCCGCGACCTGATCATCGAGGAAGGCAATGCCTATTTCGTGCCGGCTGGCCAGGAACACCAGTTCTGGCTGCCTGAGGACGCCGAGCACGAGGTCAACGGCTTCCTCTTCATGTTCGGCGAAGGCGCCTAGAGCGTCCCGAGGAACTTCTCCAGACGCTGCATGTCCTTGGGAAGAGGCGCTTCGAAATGGAGCGCCTCTTTCGTGATCGGGTGGACGAAGCCCAGCTCGTAGGCGTGCAGCGCCTGGCGCCGGAAATCCTTGAAGGCCCGGCCATCATCCAGCTCTTTCAGCTTTTGCGAACGGCCCTTGCCATAGACCGGATCGCCCAGCAGCGGGCAACCGATATGCGCCATGTGCACGCGGATCTGGTGCGTGCGTCCTGTCTCCAGGCGGCATTCCACCTTGGCGGCCAGGCCGCGGCCCAGCATTGCGCCGCCGGAGCGGCCATAGGTCGACAGCGTCGAATAATTCGTGATCGCCACCTTGCCCGACAGGCTGTGCGGATCGTTGACCACAGCCATTTTCTTGCGGTCGGTGTCGGAGCGGGCAATGCGGGTCTCGATGCGCCCGGCGCGGGGCTCGGGGGACGAGCGCGTAAAGGCGATATAGGCGCGCTTCACCGAGTGTTCGGCAAATTGTTCGGCGAGGCCGTTATGGGTGAGATCATCCTTGGCCGCGACCAGCAGGCCTGACGTATCCTTGTCGAGCCGGTGGACAATGCCCGGCCGTTCCACCCCGCCAATACCCGACAGGGAGCCCGCACAATGATGGAGCAGCGCATGCACCAGCGTGCCGGTCCAGTTGCCCGCCGCCGGGTGAACGGCCATGCCATGCGGCTTGTTGACGATGATCAGGTGCTCGTCCTCATAAGCCACGTCCAGCGGAATGTCTTCCGGCGTCGGATCGGCAGCCACAGGCGCAGGAACGGTGAGGGTATAGCGCGCCCCGGCTATCGTCTTGTGGGCGGGATTGCTCATCACCTCGCCATTGCAGGTCAGGTGCTCGGCCTCGATCAGCGCTTTCAGGCGCGAGCGCGAATACTCGTCGATCTCGTCCGCCAGCCAGCGGTCGAGGCGAAGGCCTTTTTTCTCGGCAGTGAGGGTGATGGGGGCGGTCATGTCAGCGGGTTAGCCGATTGTGCCCGCCCCGTCACGTGTTCGGGGCTTAAGCCCGCTCGACCAGCCGCATGAAGCGGCCCCGCAGCTCGTCGTCGGACTTGAACTCGCCGGCAAACGTCGTGGTGATGGTCGAGACATTCGGATGGTGAACACCGCGCGTCGTCATGCACTGGTGCTTGGCATCGACAAGCACAGCCACGCCGCGCGCATCCATGGCTTCCATGATGATGTCGGCGATCTGTGCCGTCATGGTTTCCTGGGTCTGCATGCGCTTGGAGAAGATCTCCACAACGCGGGCGATCTTGGAAATGCCGACCACATTCTTGCGCGGCAGATAGGCGACATGCGCCACGCCCATGATCGGGGCGAGGTGGTGTTCGCAATGGCTCTCCACGTCGATATTGGTGAGCATCACCATGTCGTCATAGCCCTGCACATCCTCGAAGGTGCGCGAAAGCTCTTTCGCCGGATCGGCCTCATAGCCCGAGAACCATTCCTCATAGGCTTTGACCACGCGCTTCGGCGTGTCGAGCAGGCCTTCGCGGTTCGGGTTGTCGCCGGCCCAGGCGATCAGCGTGCGAACAGCCGCTTCGGCTTCCTCACGCGTCGGCTTCGGCGCGACGGCGGTTTCAGGGCGCAGATCTGCGGGGGTCTTGGCGTCCATGCTATTCATGATCCTTCCGTTTTCGGGTCCCGGATGCGTTCAGCTTTCATACGCACCCGGTGTAGTGCCGGTTTCCGGACCGAAGTACTGGACGTCATCTATTGCAGCCGCCCGGTGTTCTTCCGGTTTCGCACAATGTGCGAGACCGCTATGTAGGGCAGGAATTCGGCCCGTCCATAGCGGACTGGCGAAGTTTATACGCTTTGTGACCAAAACGATAGGACTGGCGGACATGCCGACGCTGCAACTGCACGACACGCTGACGGGGAAGAAACGGGACTTCGTGCCCGGCAATCCGGACCGGGTGACGATGTATGTCTGTGGTCCGACCGTCTATTCCTACGCCCATATCGGCAATGCGCGTCCGGCCGTCGTCTTTGACGTGCTCTATCGCCTGCTGCAGCGTACCTATGGCACCAACCATGTCGTCTATGCGCGCAACATTACCGACGTGGAAGACAAGATCATCGAGACGATGAAGGCGACCGGCGCCTCAATGAAGGAGATCACCGACAAGTATGCCGGCATCTACCGCGCCGACATGGGTGCGCTCGGCGTCTCGCTGCCGACGATCGAGCCGCACGCCACCGACCATATCGGCGACATGATCGCCATGATCGAAAAACTGATCGAGAGCGGCCATGCCTATGCAGCGGAAGGCCATGTCCTGTTTTCGGTGAAGAGCTATGCGGCGTATGGCAAGCTCTCCAAGCGCGACATGGACGACATGATTGCCGGCGCCCGCGTGGAGGTCGCGCCCTACAAGAAAGACCCGGCGGATTTCGTCCTTTGGAAACCCGCGAAGGATGATGAGCCGGGCTGGGACAGCCCGTGGGGCCGCGGCCGTCCGGGCTGGCATATCGAATGCTCGGCCATGAGCGAGAAGCATCTGGGCGAGACCATCGACATTCATGGCGGCGGCATCGACCTCACCTTCCCGCACCATGAAAACGAGATCGCGCAATCGGTCTGCGCGCATGGCGGGACGGCGATGGCGCGCTACTGGCTCCATAATGGCTTCCTGTCGATGGACTCCGAGAAGATGTCCAAATCGCTGGGCAATGTGAAACTGGTGCACGAGCTGATCGAGCACTGGCCCGGCGAAGTGCTGCGCTATGCTCTGCTGACCGGGCATTACCGCGCCCCGCTCGACTGGACCGATGCTCTGCTGGAGCGTTCGCAGAAATCGCTCGACCGGCTTTACGGCGTGTTGCGCCGGATCAAGGTCGCGCCCGGCGGGGTGCCGGAAACGGTGGAAGCGGCGCTGGCGGATGATCTCAATACGCCCAAGGCGCTGGCGGCGCTGTTTGCGCTGGCGGGTGAGGCCAACCGCGCCGAGAGCGAAGCCGAGCAGGCCAAGGCGGCCGGCGCCCTGCTGGCGGGTGGTCAGGCGCTGGGTCTGCTCAATGAATCGCCGGACGCCTGGTTCGGGATCGACAGCCTGTCCGAAGCCGAACGCGCGGCGATCGACCAGCTGATCGCCGACCGCACGGCGGCCCGCAAGGCGAAGGACTTTGCGAAAGCCGATGCCCTGCGTGACGAGCTCATCGCCCGCAAGATCAAGGTCGAGGACGGCCCGGAAGGGTCTACTTGGAGGATGGGGTAACCCCTCACCCCGACTGCTCATCGCTTCGCGACTTCGCACTCTTTCCCTCTCCCCTTTCAAAGGGGAGAGGGTAGAGAATGGCGGCCATGAAAATGGACGCCGTTCGAGGGTGAGGGGTTGTCTTCACCGCGGCTAGCACTTTCGCCATAATTCGCCTATATCCTGCCCCGCAATGAACGACGCGCTCTATTCCAGCGAGATTTTGCGTCTCGCCGCGGAGATTCCGCACATCGGACGGCTTGACCGTGCCGAGGGTTCCGCGCGCCGTGTGTCCCGCCTGTGCGGCTCGGCCGTCGAGGTCGATGTGTGCCTGCACGGCGGCGAGATCGCCGATATCGGCCTCGAGGTGAAAGCCTGCGCGCTGGGACAGGCCTCGGCGTCCGTGCTCGGCGCCAACGCGATCGGCGCCTCGATACGCGAGATAGACGAAGCGCGCGATGCGCTGGCCGCCATGCTGAAGGGCGGTCCCGCTCCGCAAGGACGTTTTGCCGGCCTTGCCGCGCTCGAGGGTGCGCGCGACTACCCGGCGCGCCATGCCTCCATCCGGCTGGCCTTCGAGGCCGCGGCCGAGGCGTGCGAAAACGCGCTCACCACCACGACCACCGCAACCGCGACTGGCTAGGGCCAGCGGCGTCTGCACTTGCCGGCAGACATTCCCGCCGGTCCGGAATTCCCAAATCAAGCCAACTCTTATAGACAACCGGCCCATTGCCGGTGTTCGGGATCAAAGCCATGAACGGCCCATCCTTCAGACCTTTCAGCGCGATACTGATCGCGGCGGTGCGCGTCTATCAATGGACGCTCTCGCCCGTTTTCTATGCGCTGGGCGTGCGTTGCCGCCATGAACCGACCTGCTCGGAATATGGCGCCGATTGCGTGCGCTACCAGGGGGCCTGGAGGGGTAT
>CBDUFA010000046.1:0-8016 GCA_965366295.1 uncultured Hyphobacterium sp. | reverse complement strand
GGTCGACTCCCTGCCCCCTTTCGGCGATGCTCTGCCGCAGGATGCGCCGCTGGCGATGGAATGGGCCGAGCGCGCGGCCAGCCAGGGCAATGCCGAGGCGATGTACCAGCTGGCGCAAATGAATGATGTCTGGGCTCGTGGTCCGCAGAATGCCGAGATTGCGCGGCACTGGTACGAGCTGGCGGCGGCTGACGGGCATCCCGAAGCGGCGCTGCAGGCCGGGCTGATGGCGGCGTCCGGCGATGGCGGGGCGCAGGACAGCGAACAGGCAATGGCGCTGATCCGCCAGTCGGCAGAGGCGGGATATGCCCCGGCGATGGGGCAGTACGGGCTGATGCTGTACCAGGGCTGGAATGATGCCGAGCCGGACATGGACCAGGCCGCGGAATGGTTCGGCCGCGGCGCGATCGGCGGGGACGCGGAATCGCAATTCCTCTATGCCTATGTCTCGGCCATGGGCCAGGGGACGGAGCGCGACCTCGTCCGGGCCTATTACTGGGCGCTGATGGCGGAATATGAATCCGATGGCAGCCCGGTGCACAATGTCGACCGCGACCGGCTGGAGGCGCGGCTGTTGACGGCGCTAACCCCAACAGAAGCTGAACAGGTCCGCTCCCAAATTGCCGCATATCGGGCGCGATAACCCTGATTGCGTCCTGATGATGCCTTGACCGGCGCCCAGCTTTTCCCCGTCAGACAACAAAGGGGAGGCTGACATGAGCACTCGTTTCGACACGGCTCTCGAACACGTCCTGTTATTCGAGGGCGGCTATGTGGACCACCCGTCCGACCCGGGCGGGGCCACCAATATGGGCATCACGATCGGCACGCTGGCCGACTGGCGCAACACGCCGGTCACCAAGGATGATGTGAAGAACCTCACCCTCCAGGAGGCCGGCCAGATCTACAAGGCCCGCTACTGGGACGCTTGCCGCTGTGACGAGATGCCGGACGGCATCGCCTTCATGCTCTTTGACGCGGCGGTCAATCACGGTCCCAACCGCGCATCCCGTTTCCTGCAGCAAGCCGCCGGCGTTGCCGATGACGGCATTATCGGCCCGCAGACCATGGGCGCCGTGCTGGACAAGGATGCCGACGAGCTGATCGAGGAATACGCCGCCCGGCGGATGCATTTCTACGGCCAGTTGTCGACCTTCTCGGTCTTCGGGCTGGGCTGGTCGCGGCGCCTGATGAGCGCGATCGCGCTGGCCCTGCCGAAGCCGGTCTCCGGGGGCTATGCCGATCCGCCGCCGCCTTTCGACACGTCCGACATTCCCGACAATGCCAATAATGGAGCCTGGGTATGATCAATCGCAGACGCAACCAGGCCCGCGAGCTGCTGATGCTGGCGGGTTTCGATGACACGATGGCGCGCCGCGTGCGCTCCGGCCAGCAGGGCCAGCAGGTCCTGTCGCTGGCCGCCACGGCGACCGGTGAGCGCGATCCGCAACAGATCGGCGCGCGCCTGCTGGAAAGCCCGGAATTGCGCGAAGCGGTGCGCTCTTTGATGAGTGATGCCGACCGGCAGGACCGCTTCGTGGCCCGCCGCCGCGGCCGCCGCAAGGGCTTCATCCTGGCGCTGGCCTGGGTCGGCGCGGCCGTCCTGGCGGTGATATTCCTGGGGCAGTTCTTCCCGGAGCTGGAAGACCAGCTGCCGGCCTTCCTGCAGGGCGGGGCCAGCCGCGATGCCGCGATTGCCGCGCTCGGCGGGGCGAGCTTCATCGTCAAGGATGTCTTCAACTGGCTGTTCGGCGGATACCGTCTGCCGCGGCAGGAGGACATATAGCGCCTTCGCGCTTGCCGCTTCCCGCGGCAGCTGATAGGACGCGCGCGACTTTGCCGGCCCCCGCCCGCGGCGGGGGCCGGTGCACATCGTGAAGACAGCCGACAGGATTGCCGTCCATGAAAATCAACGGGAATGAAGTGAAGCCGGGCATGGTGCTGCAGCACCAGGATACGCTCTGGACCGTGGTGAAAACGCTCGCCGTGAAGCCGGGCAAGGGCGGGGCCTTTGCCCAGGTCGAGATGAAGAACATTCTCGACGGCCGCAAGCTCAACGAACGCTTCCGCGCCGCCGACAAGGTGGAGCGCGTGCGCCTCGAGCAGAAGGATTATCAATTCCTGTTCAAGGACGACACCATGGCCACCTTCATGGACACGGAAACCTATGAGCAGATCGAGCTGTCGATGGAGTTTATCGGCGAGGATGCCGGAGCCTATCTCACCGATGGCATGGAAGTCGTGCTGGAATTCTACGAAGACAAGCCGATCGGCCTGACCCTGCCGCAATTCGTCGAGCTGGAAATCGCCGATACCGAGCCGGTCGTGAAAGGCCAGACGGCGGCCAATTCCTACAAGCCGGCCGTGCTGAACAATGGTGTGCGCACCTCGGTGCCGCCTTTTGTCGGCGTCGGCGAGCGGGTGATCATCTCCACCGAGGATGGCAGCTATCAGAAGCGGGCCGAATAGGCATGGCGCGCGTTTCAGCCCTGATGGAAATCATGCAGAAGGCGGCCCGCAAGGCGGGCCGGTCGCTGGCGCGTGATTTCGGGGAAGTCGAACACCTCCAGGTCTCGCGCAAGGGTCCGGCGGATTTCGTGTCCGCGGCCGACCGCAAGGCCGAGGAGATCATCTTCGAATCGCTGAGCGCGGACCGTCCGGGCTATGGCTTCCTGATGGAAGAGCGCGGCGTGGTCGAAGGCACGGACAAGACCCACCGCTGGATCGTCGATCCGCTGGACGGGACGCTGAACTTCCTGCACAGCCAGCCGCATTTCGCAGTGTCGATCGCGCTCGAGCGCGAGGGCGAGCTTGTCGCCGGCGTGATCTACAACCCGGTGACAGGTGATCTCTTCCATGCCGAGAAGGGCCATGGCGCCTGGCTCGACGACCGGCGCCTCAGGGTCTCCAACCGGCGCGAGCTGATGGACAGCGTGATCGCCACCGGCACGCCCTTTTTCGGCAAGCGCGGCCATGCCCGCTTCCTGAAAGAGCTGCACCAGATCATGCCGAACGTGGCGGGTATCCGCCGCTATGGCGCGGCCTCGCTGGACCTCGCCTGGACGGCGGCCGGCCGGTTCGACGCGTTCTGGGAACGTGATCTCAAGGCCTGGGACATTGCCGCGGGCATCATCATGGTGCGCGAGGCGGGCGGATTCCACGCCGAGGCCGATGGCAATGGCGATGCGCTGGAGACCGGCAATATCATTGCCGGCAATGACAAGATCATGGCGCAGCTGGCCGAGAAGCTCAAAGCCGCGGCCTGACCGCTCATCTTGCGTTCAGCCGGACCATGCCTTCCTGCCAGGCGGGGAGGATACGCCCATGCTTGAAATGCTCGTGCTGGCGGATGCCGATATCGGCGAGGACTGCACCTGGAACGGGATCGCGCTGCATGGCGAGGTCCAGGTGGTGGAGAGTTTTGCCGACATCGACGTGCAGGTCGTGGACTCGTTTCCCGACCTGCGTGTGAAGACGGTGGAAAGCTTCGCCGATGATTGCGGGGAGTGGGAGTTCGTCGACTCCTTTCCCGATTTCACCATCCGCTTCGTCGACAGCTTTCCGGATATCCGCATCAAGTTCGTTGAGAGTTTCCCCGGCGTCGACTAGCGTTGCGCCATGGCTTTCTACGACCGTTTCATCCTGCCAAACCTGATCAATTCGGCCTGCAAGCAGGGGCCGATCATGAAGCAGCGCGCGAAAATCGTGCCCGAGGCCGAGGGTATTGTGGCCGAGATCGGCATGGGCTCGGCGCCCAATCTGCCTTTCTATGACCCGAAGAAGGTGAAGGCGCTGATCGGCATTGAACCCAATCCCGGCCTGCGCAAGAAGGCGACCCGCGCGATCGCGGCCTCCGATCTCGATATCGAGCTGCTGGACGGGCGCGCCGAAGCGCTGCCGCTTGAGGGCGGGAGCGTGGACACGGTGGTGCTCACCTATACGATGTGCTCGCTGCCGGACGTGCCCGGCGCGCTTTCCGAGGTGCGACGCGTGCTGAAGCCGGGCGGGCGCCTGCTGATCTGCGAGCATGGGGCGGCGCCGGATGAAGGCGTGCTGAAATGGCAGCGCCGCATCGAGCCGGCCTGGAAAGTGGTCGGCGGGGGATGTCACCTCGCGCGGCCGATCGACCGGATGGTGGAAGCCGGCGGATTCCGGTTCGACACGCTGCTGGCCGAATATGTCCCGAAAACGCCGAAGATTGTCGGCTATGATTATGTCGGCATGGCCCGGACCATCTAGGCGCAATCGGCACAGCGCGGCGCGGCCGGATCGGTTTCCAGCCGCTTTTCCGCGATCGCCTCGCCGCACTCCACGCACCAGCCATAATCGCCCGCCTCCAAGCGCCTGAGCGCGGCTTCGATGCGGCGCAGCTCCATCGCCCGCCGGGCGTCCGCCGCCTTGGCCATGGCCTGGACCTGGAGTGAATCCTGCCGCGACAAGCGGCCGACCGATTGCTGGTCGAGCTCGACCGGCTTGCGGTCATCACCCGTGCCGGAGGACAAGGCCTCCAGCTCGGCCTTCAGGGCTAGCAGGCGCGCGCGGGCGGTATCGGTGCCGATGGACATGGCCCGCAGGCTAGAGAGGGCCGGGCGCGGGCGCTACTCCCCGGCCTGCAAATGCCCCAGCGCCTCGATACGGATCGCTACCTCCTGGCCGATCAGGGCGGCGGCGGTCTGATGGCCCCAGTCGGAGCGGTCGATCGTGCCGGTGATCGTGAAGCCCGCCGCCTGCTGGCGTGTCGCCGGATCCGTGCCGAGGCGGTTGAGATGGACGTCAAGCGTCACCTCCCGCGCCTCGCCCCAGAGCGTCAGCTCGCCGGTGACACGGGCCGTGTCTTCTCCTGTCACCTCGACCGCTGACGAGGCGAAGGTGAGCCGCGGGTTGGCCTCGGCGTCGAGCCAGTGCGTGCCCGCGACATGCTGGTCGCGGACCGGATTGCCCAGCGCCACGCTGGCCGTGTCGACCCAGGCGGTGACGCTGGAGTTTTCCGGTGCCTCCATGTCGAGCGAGACGGTGCCGCCGGATTCCCCGAAGCTGCCGAAAATCGTGGTGAAGCCGAACCGGTCCACCGAGAAGGTGACCTGCGTATGCGCCGGGTCCAGCTGGTAGATGTCCTGGGCCAGGGCCGTGGACGGAATGGCCATCAGGGCGGTTGCGATGATCAGTTTGCGCATGGTGTTTCTCCCCTTTCCCTGCGTTGAATGCTGGGCGAAAATCGGGACCGGGACAAATGACGCCTTGGAAGGGTAGTGCACGAATGCGTGATCATTTCCTGCGGCTGGCCGCCTATAATATCTGGGCCAATGAGCGGATCTATGCGGCGGTGTCCGAGCTGCCGGAAGACCGGCTCATGGCCGATGTGGGCGCCTATTTCGACAGTATTTTCGGGACGCTGACCCATATCCTGATTGCCGACCGGATCTGGATGCACCGGCTGACGGGCGAGGGGCCAAGCCATACCGATCTGCGGGAGCGGCCGTTTGCCGGTCTCGGCGAGCTGTGGATGGAAAGAGAGGCGATGGACCGCCGCATCGAGGCCTACCTGCAGACCCTCGATCCCGGGGGTTTTCCGGCGGATGTCCACTACGCCAATACACGCGGCGAGCCGCATCATTTGCCGCGCCAGGTGATCCTGACCCATTTTTTCAACCACCAGACCCACCATCGCGGCCAGGTGCATCACATGCTGTCGGTGGAGGGCATGGATCCGCCGCCGCTGGACCTGCTCTATTTCGCCCTGCCATCGGCCTGACGGGGGAGACCGGTCAACAGCCCGTCCCGGTGGCCAGAGCGCGCGGCTTTGCCTAGCTTGGCGGCAAACAGGGTTGGACAGGGACAGTCATGACCGAAACCATTCTCTCGCTCGAGGGCGCAACCAAGCGCTATTCCGGCCAGACCGCGGTCGATCGCTTCGACCTGACGGTCAAGCGCGGGCAGATCACCGGCTTCCTCGGACCGAACGGGGCGGGCAAGACCACATCGCTGCGCATGTCGCTGGGCATCATCAATCCGGATGCGGGCCAGGTGCGCCTGTTCGGCAAGGCGCCGGGGGCCAGGGTGCTGGAGCGCGTCGGCTTCCTGCCCGAGGAGCGGGGCATCTACAAGAAGATGAAGGCCGAGGACGTGATCGTCTTCTTTGCCCGCATGAAGGGCATGAGCAAGGCCGCTGCGCGCAAGGCGGCGCGCGACGGGCTGGAGCGGTTCGGCCTGGGCGGCGAGGCGAAGAAGAAGATCAAGGAAATGTCCAAGGGCATGGCCCAGAAGGTGCAGATCATCGCGACGCTGGCCCATGATCCGGAATTCATCATCCTCGACGAACCGTTTTCCGGGCTCGACCCGGTGAACCAGAAAATGCTCGAGGACATGATCCGCGATGAAGCCCGGCGCGGAAAGACCATATTGTTTTCCACCCATGTGATGGAACATGCCGAGCGGCTGTGCGACCAGATCGTGCTGATCTCCAAGGGCCGGAAAGTGTTTGACGGCTCGGTGCCCGAAGCGCTGGCGCAAGTGCCGCGCCGGGTGATCATCGAGACCGCGTCCGACCATGACCTCGCCAGCATCCTCGCCGATACGGGCGATATCACGCGCGAGGACGCGCCGGACGGCCTGCAGGGCTGGGTGGTCGACCTCGCCGCCGGCAAGGACGCCCAGGACGTGCTCAAGGCCTGCGTCGAAGCCGGTGTGCGCCTGGCGCGGTTCGAGCCGATGCGGGCGCATCTGCACGATGTCTTTGTCGAGCTTGTCCAGAATTCCAGCCGGGAGACGGTCTGATGCGCGCAATCTATCTGATGGCCCGGCGGGAGTATCTCTCCTATGTCGCGACCTGGGGTTTCTGGCTGTCGCTCCTGAGCGTGCCGATGTTCATGCTGGTGGGCGGCATGTTGCCGGTGCTGATCCAGCAGTCCGAGCCGACCCGGCATTATGTGGTGATCGATCATACCGGGCATGAGCTGGCGCAGGCGATCGTGTCCGAGGTCTCGGCGGCGGGGCTGGGCGACCGGTTTGTCCTGGTCGACCCGCCCGGTGACACAATTGACGATCTGCGGCCCTATCTGCTCGGCGAACAATCGCTCGAACCGGACGGTGAATCCCAGGCCCTGTTTGCCGCGGTATTCCTCGAACCCGATGACGCGGCGGGCATCCGCATCGATTACTGGAGCACCAATCTGACCACGATGTCGCTCGCCAACCAGGTCGAGGATGCCGTGCAGTCCCATTTGCGCAATGCGCGGCTGGGCGAGCTGGGCATCTCCCCGCAAGTGCTCGCGGCGGTCAATGCGATCGACCCGCGCGCCAACGCCCTGAACCCGGAGCGCAGCGGCGAGGCGGCCGCCGTGAGCGAGGCCGACCGGGTGCCCTTCTATGTCGGCGTGGCCATGGCCTTCGGGCTCTGGGTGATCGTGTTTTCCGTCACCAACATGCTGTTGACCGCGATGATCGAGGAAAAGGGCAACAAGATCCTCGAAACCCTGCTCGCCACGGCGCGCTACCATGAAATCCTGATCGGCAAGCTGGCCGGGCTGGCGGCCGTGTCCGCCACATTGCTGCTGGCCTGGGGCAGTATGGGATCGGGCGGCATGCTGGCGATACAGGCGCTCAACCAGTCGGCCGATTTGCCGGTGTCGGACATTCTGAACGCGCTGTTCGATCCGGGATTGTTATTGCCGGCGCTGGGCTATTTCGTGATCGGCTATCTGATGTTCGGCACGATGTATCTGGCCATCGGCTCGCTTTGCGACACGCTGCAGGAAGCCCAGTCGCTGATGAGCCCGATCTTCCTGATCATGTTCATCCCGCTCTTCATCGTGATGAGCACGGTGGAAAGCCCCGACAGCGGCTTCGTGCAGGCCGCCTCCTGGTTCCCGTTCTGGACGCCCTTCCTGATGATGGCGCGCCTGCAGACGGATCCCAGCATGTTCGAACTGGTGGGCACCACGATTGTCATGCTGGTCACTGCGGTCGCGGTGATCTCGCTGGCCAGCTACGTCTTCCGCCAGGGCTCGCTGGGCCGGG
>CBDUFA010000045.1:0-8053 GCA_965366295.1 uncultured Hyphobacterium sp. | reverse complement strand
CATCAACACCAGGAAGGCCAGGGTCAGGACCACCAGATAGGTGAAATCGAGCGTGATCGTGCGGAGCACGGACATGAAGCGTCCGTGCTCGTAGATCGTCCTGTGCAACCGGTAGAGATAGTAATTGCTCCAGACCAGGAAGATCAGCGCGCCCCAGCCGGCTATCAGCGGCGCCAGGATGTAAAGCGCCATCAAGAGCAGGAACAGGAAGGTGTGGAAGTGGAGCGAGACGATCAGGTGGTCGTAATAATAAAATCCGCGCCGCCAGATCTGCCCGATCGCGATGACGGCGGCATAGACCGGCAACAGGACAAATAGCAGGCGCGGCACCATGTCCCGCATGGCTGCAATCCACCGCCCCGGATCGTCGATGATGATTTCCAGCCGGTGGACCAGCTGCACCCGCACGGCATAGGGCAGCCGCTGCAGACCGGTCAGCTCGATAGTCATCTGCATATCACCGGGATCGCCGACCACGAGCTCTTCATCGCCGGGCTGCGCCGGCGCGTCCGCTTCCTCTGGCAAGAGGTAGCGGCGGACGCCTGCTTTCATTTCCTCACGCATTCCCGGGAAAGACAGCGCCTGTTCGATCGACAGGTCCGCGGCTTCGTCGCCGCCGTCTGCCGCCCCCGCTGCCGTGCCGGTCGATTCATCGGCGGTTGCCTCGTCGCTCGCTGCATCCGAGCCGGCAGCCGCCTCCACCTGCGCCAGGATTTGCCGCAATCGCTCGGCCTGCTCGGGCGACTCGGCTTCGGCCTCCGCGAGCCGGGTCTCGATCGTGGCAATCTGTTCCGGTGTCAGGTCGAGCGTTTCGGCCTGGAACAGATTGTCGACATTGTTCCCGGACCCCCAGAGCAGCAGGAAGAAAGCAAAGCTGACAACGATATAGAGCCTGAACGGCTGGACATAGCGGGCACGCACGCCCGACAGGTATTGCCGGGTAACATAGCCGGGGCGGAACATCAGGGCCGGAACGGTGCGCCACAGCTTGCCATCCAGCCCGACAAGGCCGTCGAGAATCTCGAAGAGATGATTCCAGAATGGCCGTTGCAGTACATCGCTGTCCTGACCGCAGCTGTGACAGATTTGGCCTTTCAGCGGCGTGCCGCAATTGGAGCATTCACCATCTGCGCCATGGGAAAAGCGCGATCTCCCATGCCCGCGCCGTGCATTGGCGGCTTCGGACGCTACCGCATCCGCCGCCAATCCTTCCGTAATCGGATCCGACATGAAAAAGCCCTCCCCCCGCAGCGCAGACTACGCTGAAGGAGGAGGGCTGAAAAGCGGCGGACGATTGGCCTAGTCGGCGGCGCTCTCGTCGCCCGTGCCGGACTCGCCCGACTCGGCACCTTGCAGGCACATGAAGCGGGTCCGGTGGATATGGACGATATTGTCTTCCCAGCCGGTCACCTCGGGGCTGACCACGGCGCGGTTGACGTAATAGACGATCGGAATGATCGGCATGTCGTCAATCATCATCTGCTCGGCCTCGGCCAGCATGCTGGCGCGGACTTCCATGTCGAGTTCCTGGTTCGCGCGCGAAACCAGATCGTCATATTCCGGATTGCGATAGCGCGAATAGTTCATCGGGATCGAGCGGGTCTCCGCGAGGAACAGGAAATTGTAGGGATCGTTATAGTCCGCGATCCAGCCGCCATCGCCGATCTCATAGTCGGCCGAGCGCAGGTTCTCGTAATGGATCTGGGTCTCGATCTGGATAATGTCGACATTCACCCAGTCCGCAATGCTTTCCCAGTCCTGCTGGACAACCGGTGCGATCCGCGGATTGTCGCCCGTCGAGCGGTGCGTGTATTCGAAACGCAGCGGATTGTCCGGGCCGTAGCCGGCTTCCATCAGCAATTCGCGCGCGCGCTCCCGGCGCTGCTCCATCGGCCAGTCGGCCCATTCGGCCTCGACACCCCCGGCATAGTTCGCGACATCCGGCGGCACCAGCGAATAGGCGGCGGCCCGGCCATCGCGGTAGATTTCCTGGGCCAGGAATTCACGGTTCACGGCCATGCCGAGCGCGTTCCGGACGCGCGGATCGGCGAACGGCTCGTAATCATTGTTCATCGAGAAATAGACCGTGCCCATATAGGGGTGGACGCGGACATATTCCGGGATTTCCCGGCGCAGGCGTTCAATGTGCTGGCCCGGGAATTCATTGTTCAGGTCCAGCTCGCCATTCTGCACGCGGCGCACACCGGCCGTCGGATCGACGGTCGGGTAATAGAACACCTCGTCGATGCAGACATCGGCATTGTCGTAGAAATTCTCGTTGCGCACGACATGGACGAAATTGTTCGTCGACCATTCCTCGAGGCGGTAAGGACCATTGACCTGGATATGCTCGGGCTGGATCCACTGATCGCCATATTGCTCGACAATGTGGCGCGGCACCGGGAAGGTCGTGTAGTGCGTCAGGAGGCCCGGCAGATAGGGCGCCGGATTGACGAGACGGATTTCCAGCGTCCGGTCATCAAGCGCGGTGACGCCGACTTCTTCCGGCGGCAACGCACCCTGGTTGACCTCTTCGGCATTCTCGATGAGGTAAAGCAGAGAGGCGTACTGTGCCAGCGTCGCCGGGTTCAGGATGCGGCGGAAACCGTATTCGAAATCATAGGCGGTGACCGGCTCGCCATCCGACCAGACCGCGTCGCGCAGATGGAAGGTCCAGACCAGGCCATCATCGCTGACATCCCAGGTTTCCGCCATGCCGGGGATCGGGGCGCCATTGGCATCGTCCGTGAACAGGCCGATGAACATGTCGCCGATGATGTTGTTTTCCCAGGTGCCGCTGGCCTTGTGCGGGTCGAGCGTCAGCGGCTCGGCGCTATTACCACGGTGCAGGACCACCAGGTCGGAATCAATGTCACCCGATCCGCCACACGCGGTCAGCGTGGTGGCCGAAGCCGCAACAAGAAGCGCGGCGCGAAAGCTAGATTTCTTCAGCATACTCAGGACCCTCTCCGTTCCCGATCTATTCAACTCTCACCATGCATCGAGAATTGCGCCTCACGGTCGACAGGACCAAGGCTCTCACGCATAGTCTGCGAAACTCGTCAGTCGATAGCAAGTTAACGATGAACACGCGATTACCAATCACCGCATTGGCGCTGATTATTTCAGCCCCCGCACTCGCCCAGCAGGTTGATAGCCCGCTCTCCCCGCTTTTCGAATGCCGCCAGATTCCCGATGACGCCCAGCGGCTTGCCTGCCTCGATTCCGCGGTGGACACGCTCTACCAGTCGGAGAACAGCGGCGAGGTCGTGGCGGTCAACCGCAGCGAGCTGGAAGCCGCCGAAGAGGCCACATACGGGCTCAACATCCCGGAATTCCGCCTGCCGCGTATTCCGAGCGTCAGCCTGCCGAGCCTGTCGGGCGGCGCGTCGAGCGATCTCGCCGACGCAGCCGATGCCTCTGCGGAAGCGGCGCAGGAAGACGACACGTCTCGCCGCGTGGTCCGCAATGATGACGGGGACATCACCGGGATCGAGGGGCTGGCCGTCCAGAACATCGAACGCGGCCCGTATGATCGCATGATCATCACGCTCCAGAACGGACAGGTCTGGCGCCAGATCGACGATACGCGCGTGCTCTATTCACGCCGTCAGCCCTTTACCGAAATGAGTGTTGCGGTCCGTAGCGCCACGCTCGGTTCGCACATGATGCAATTGAACGATCGCGGACGCTGGTTCCGCGTTCGCCGTGAACAATAACCAGGAAGGACTTCAGTCTTGAAACGCCATTCCGCCTCGCTCCGCCTCGTGATTCTTTCGGCCACCGCCGCCGGCGCGCTCACCGCGCCGTCGGCCTTTGCCCAGAACCAGGACCCGATCAACGACGTCATTGCCTGTCAGCAGATCGCGGACCAGGCCGCCCGCCTCGCCTGTTTCGATGCCGCCGCAGCGCGCCTGTCCGACGAGCGCGACAATGGCCTCGTGGCGATTTACCGGCAGGACGTGGAAGCCGTCGAACGCGACAGTTTCGGCTTTGACCTGCCCAGCATGCCCCGGCTGAGCTTCTCCCTGTTCGCCAATAGCGGGGATTCGCCCGATCCGCTCGATCCGTCGACCACGCCGGAACGCATGGCCGCGGCCGAAGCTGGAGAAACCGTCCCGCCAGCGCAATCAATGCCGCAGGATACAACGCCGCCGTCCGCCGCGGAGTCCACGGCATCCGGTGAGGATGAAGATGAAGGTCGTGGCCTGTTCGCGCGCCTGCTCGGCCGCGGCGGTGATGAAGCCGAAACCCCGTCCAGCCAGCCGGTCGATCGCGCACCGGTCAATGGCGTCCAGGTTGTCGAACGCGATGATGAAGGCGCGGTCGAACGGGTGGCGATCGAGATCGAGCGCATCCGCGAGCTCGCCTACAACCGGCACCGCTTCTACATGGCCAATGGCCAGGTCTGGGAACAATCCGGCGCCGGGCGCATCAGTTATGACGATGACGGGCCCAATTTCGCGGAAATCCGCCGGGCGGCCCTCGACAGCTATTTGATGCAGATCAACGGCCGCGGCCGCGCCATTCGCGTCCAGCGGGTCCGCTAGTTACCGGTCTTTCGGGTCGATGGCGTCTCGCACGCCATCCCCGATGAAGTTGAAGCAGAACAGCGTCAGCATCATGGTGCCCGCCGGGACAAACAGCGTCCACGGCGCCTCCAGCATGTCCTGAGCCCCGTAGGCGATCAGGCGGCCAAGCGAGGTCAGCGGCTCCTGCACGCCAAGCCCCAGGAAGCTGAGGAAGCTCTCCGCCAGGATCACGACCGGAATGGTCAGCGTGACATAGACAATCACCGGGCCAAGCACGTTCGGAATGATGTGACGCCGGATGATCGACAGGCGCGATACGCCCGCGGCTTCGGCGGCTTCCACGAATTCCATGTTCTTGATGGCAATGGTCTGTCCGCGCACGATCCTCGCCATGGTCAGCCATTCAACCGCGCCGATGGCGACGAAGATCAGGATGATGTTCCGCCCGAACACCACCATCAGGATGATGACAAAGAAGATGAAGGGCAGCGAGTAGAGCACGTCGACAATGCGCATCATCACCTGGTCGACGCGGCCGCCGATAAAGCCGGCTGTCGCGCCCCAGAACACGCCGATGACAAGCGAAACCATGGACGCCACCACGCCCACCATGAGCGAGACGCCCAGGCCGATCAGCGTGCGGGCAAACAGGTCGCGCCCCTGCGCGTCGGTCCCGAAAATGTGCCAGTGGTCCAGCGTCGGGGCGAGCCAGACGCGGTCACGATAGATGGTCTCGTGGCTGTGCGGCCAGACGAAAGGCCCGACGACGGCGATCAGCACAAGCAGGCCGAGCACGATCATGCTGCCGACAGCGGCCTTGTTGCGGAACAGGCGCGCCAGCGCGTCATCCCACAGCGACCGGCCTTCAATCGCGGCCGTATCAAGCGCCTTGGCGTTGTCTTCGGATCCGATCGTTGTCGTATTCACTCGAACTTCACCCGTGGATTCAGCGCCGCATAGATCAGGTCGGCGAGCAGGTTGAGAAGAATGATGAGCGAAGCATACAGGATCACGACGCCCATCACGACCGTATAGTCACGTTGCAGCGCGGCCATCACGAACTGGCGTCCGATACCGGGCAGCTGGAAGACCTGCTCGATCACGATCGAGCCCGTCACCAGCGCGGCGGAAGCCGGGCCGATATAGCTCACCAGCGGCAACACCGCTGCGCGCAGCGCGTGGCGGAACAGCACCGCCGGGCCGGACAGGCCCTTGGCCCGTGCCGTGCGAATATAATGGGAGCGCAGCACCTCGATCATGCTCGCCCGCATCAGGCGCGAAACGATCGCGATCTGCGGCAGCGCCAGCGTGACTACCGGCAGGACCAGCCTTTCCGGCGTCATGCCAAACCTCGGATCGAGTCCGCCTGTCGGTAACAGGTGCAGCCACAAACCGAAGACCAGGGCCAGGATCGGCCCCATCACAAAGGGCGGTATGGTTATCCCGCCCATGGCAAAGCCCATGACCGCGAAATCGGTCAGCTTGTTCTGCCTGAGCGCGGCCAGCGATCCGAGGATCGAGCCGACAAACAGCGCCAGCAGGATGGAAAGCCCGCCAATCGTGGCGCTGACGGGAAAGCCTTCGGAAATGATGTCGGCCACCGTCTTGTCACGGAAACGCAGCGACGGGCCGAGATCGGCCTGCGCCAGGTCGCCGAGATAGGCGAAATACTGCTCGTGGACCGGCCGGTTCATGCCGAAATGTTCGAGAATATTCTGGCGCACCTCTTCCGGCATCGGGCGTTCGAGATCAAACGGACCTCCAGGCGCCGCGCGCATCATGAAGAAGGCGACGGTAATGATTACCAGTATTGTGGGTACGGCAATTAGAATTCGCCGGGCGATGTATCCGAACATATACGCGCTGACCCTGTTGGTGACCGGTACCGTTTCATGGGGCGCACCGGCATGTCAATCAATAGCCCGCCGCAGTGTCTGGCTGTAATCGGCGGAGCCCTGATCGGCATCCGACGCGGAAATCAAGCTCGGCACGGCCTGTACAGCCGCCAGCATTAACAGGAGCAAAACAGCCCTGCGAAGACGTGCAGAAATGAAATTCAGTGCCTCGATCCATGCCGGCATGATACAGCCTCGTCTAATTCCGGGGCTTCCCACGCAAGCCTTGGGCCGCTAATCACTATCTGGCATGCCCGCCAGCGGGCGAGAGAACGGGACGCAGCAATGAACAGCGCCTTCTGGTGGTCAGACTGGGCCTATCGCGATGGGGTCGTGTCGATAAAGAGCACGGGCCATCAGCTGCCACTCCGGGCGAAATTCATCGCCGTTTGCCTCAACTGGCTGGTTTTCTATTTCTGCATGGAAGTCTGGCGGATCGTCTCGCTGCGCCGCAAGGGTCCGCGGGTTGCCTTCACGCCGCAGAATCCGCGCCCCTGGTATTTCATCTGGGCCTGCACCCATGCCATTGGCGGCCGCATCGTACGCGACCAGTCGAAAGCCGACCTCACCATCTATTTCGAGGACACCACGGCTTCGCCCGCGCCGGAGATGCCGCATACGGCGGCGCATATGAATTTCGGCTGCTGCGATGTGTCCAAGACCCGCGTGGCAGAGGTCTTCGAGCAGACCTTCGGATACGGCATTGCTGTGGACCCGGCGCTGCATGTCGGCGCCGTGGTGGAGAAATCCGAGATCAATGGCGCGCATGACGGCCGCGTTCTGCAGGCGCCGGTCCAGGCCAAGCCGGGCTGTGCCTATCAACGCCTGGTCGACAATCGCTGCAGTGCCAACGAGGTGATGGATTATCGCTGTGTCATCGTGGGCCGCGACATGCCATTGCTCTTCATCAAGCGCCGCGAGATCGGCAAGCGCTTCACCAACATCAATTGCGATGTCCGACTGGTGGAAACACGGGAGGCGTTTTCAGACGAGGAAACCGCGCGCCTGATCGAGTTTGCCGCCCGCATGGGCCTGGAATGGGGCGCGATGGACGTGCTGCGCGACCGCAATGATGGCCGCCTCTACGTCGTCGATGTCAACAAGACCAATATCGACCCGCCGATCGCCCTGCCGCTCAAGGACAAGCTGAAAGCGACCAAGCGGGTCGCCAACGCGCTCAAGCAATTCGCGGACGACCACGCTCAGGGATAGAGCCGGGTCACATCCCAGCCGGCATCGGCACGGTCGAACACCATCCGGTCATGCAGCCGGAAGGGCCGGTCCCGCCAGAACTCGAAATGCACCGGCGACAGCCGGAAGCCCGACCAGTGGGACGGGCGCGGCACCTCGCCCAGGCCGAAGCGGGCTGCTTCCTTCGCCACGGCCTTTTCCAGCGCAAACCGGCTTTCCAGCGGACGCGATTGTTTCGACGCCCAGGCGCCGATCCGGCTGTCGCGGGCGCGGGATGCGAAATAGGCATCCGCCTCGGCATCGCTGACCGGGCTGACCGGGCCGCGAATGCGCACCTGGCGGCGCAGGCTTTTCCAGTGAAAGCAGAGCGCGGCGCGGGGCTGTTCCAGCAATTGTCGCCCCTTGGCGCTCTCGAAATTGGTGTAGAAAACAAAG
>CBDUFA010000044.1:0-8300 GCA_965366295.1 uncultured Hyphobacterium sp. | reverse complement strand
CGATCTGGGCCGCCCTGCGTGAAGCGCCGCGCGATCTCAGCTTCTGGACCTTCCTCTTCGTCGGCAGTTTCGGCCTCGTGCCGCTGGTCGAGGAGCTCACCTGGCGCAGCTATGCCATCGGGCGGCTGACCGAAACCCTGGCGCCGGGCGCAGCCATCCTCTTCACCGCCGTGCCGTTTGCGCTGCTCCACGTGCAATACGCCTCCACCGATCCGGCAATGATCGCCACCGGCGTTTCGGTGATGATTGTCAGCCTCGCCTTCGCCTTCGCGACGGTCCGCACGGGCAGCGTCTGGCCCGTCATAATCGGACATGCCATCACCAATTTCCCGGCCGATGCCTGGCTCGGCGCCGTGCAGCTCGGGCTCGCCCTGGTGCTGCTGGTCATGTTTGCCCGCCCGATCGCTCGCGAAGTGCGCCAATGGGGTGCAATATTCTTCCGCTGGTCGACCCTGTGGGCGCTGGCAATCCTTGCCCCGGTTGGCGCTGTCGCCGCCCTGGCGCTGACCTTCCAGGCTTATGCGCTCTGGATTGCCGCCGCGATGCTGGTTCTGACCCTGGTCCTGGGCCTGGTCTATCGATCGGCCTGGCGCACCCCGGCGTCTTGATCCGGGCGGCGCAATCGGCAGACTGCCTCCCGCACTCAAGCGGGAGGCCGTCATGGCAGACAAGATCGACGCGGCAAAAGCGGTATCGGAACTCAAGGGCTGGGACATGGTCGAGGGCCGCGATGCGATCCGGAAAGTCTTCCGGTTTTCGGATTTCAACGCCGCCTTCGGATTCATGACCCGTGTCGCGCTGCGCGCCGATCAGATGGATCACCATCCCGAATGGTTCAATGTCTACAACACGGTCGATGTGCTGCTCGCCACGCATGATGCCAATGGCGTCACCACGCTCGATCTCGAACTGGCGCGCTTCATGGATTCGATTGCGGACTGACGTCCTAGTTTTCGTGAATGATCACCATGCCGAGCAGGAATTCGGCACCTTCCGTGCCCAGCGCGTCATTCGTCGCCTGCTGCATCAGAGCGGAAATCCGGTCCGCATCCGGGACATCGCCAAAGCGATAGTTCGAGCCCGCATACATTGCCAGCGCCGAGACATAACGGTCGCGCAAGCGCGGCATCAACCGCTCCGCGCGTTCCCGCAACCGCCGGTCCTCGATGTCCAGCCCGGCCTCGATATGCAGGATGCCCCGCAAGCGGAAATCGGCATGCACGCTCGCCGTCAGCGGATCGATCGGCACATAGTGATCCGAAGAGGTCAGCGAGCGGTGGCGCCGGCCACCCTGTTGCGGAGCTTCGCTACCCCCATGACCGCCGGACTGTTCGCCACCACCACCGCCACCACTGGCGGTCGCCGGGGCGGGGATAGCCGTCAGAAGGACGGACGAAGCGAGAGCGAGAACAAGCTTTTTCATACCCGCCCGTCTAGCAGATCGCGGTAAAGGAAGCGTTCGCGGGCAATCCATTTTTCATTAGCATGCGTATCCATTCCCTGAATCAAATCAGCGGAGTGGTCACATGTTGCGTTCAGCCCTTTGTCTTGCCCTTGCGGCTCCGGCCGTGGCCTTTGCCCAGGACGGCGGCGGGGATAGGGGCGGTGCCCCGAATTTCGTCGCAGGCGGGATTGCCGCCCTGCCGGAATCACCCGGCGCGGACAGCTATCGCTTCATCCCCTTCGCCGCCGGCCGCGCAACCATTGGCGGCGTGGTCTACCAGATCGAGGGGCCGGGCCTGTCGGCCGGTTTCTACAATCAGGGCAATGTCGAGGCTGGCGCCTATGTCCGCTATTATGGCGGCCGGGACGATGACACCGGCGATGCCATCGTCGATCTCCTGCCCGAGGCGGACAATGGTATTGTCGCCGGTGGCTTCGTACGCGTGCAGGTCGCCGAGGGCTTGACCAACCCTTATGACCGCGTCTATGTTTCCGGCCGCCTCAGCGGCGATGTCAGCGGTGAATATGGTGGCCTTTTCTGGTCGGGATCCGTGGCCTATGCCACGCCGCTCTCCCGTTCCACCCTGTTCATTGCCAATCTCTCGGTTTCCGGCACGCCCGACGACTATGCCGATGCGCTGTTTTCGGTGACGGCTCCCGGTTCGCTGAACAGCGGCCTGCCGGTCTATTCGGCGGACAGCGGGGTGCAGGATATCGGCCTGACGCTTTTCCTCGACCAGCAGGTCACGGAAACCTGGTCGGTGACCGGCATTTTCGGCGCCAGCCGCCTTCAGGGCGATTATGCCGACAGCCCGATCGTGACGATGCGCGGCGACGAGATGCAGTATTTCGCCGGGCTGGGCCTCGGCCGGCGTTTCTAGCCCGCCCGCGGCAAAGAAAAACCCCGCGCCGGTCAGCGCGGGGTTCCTGTTTTCCTCCGCCTTCGCCTTTCAGGCTTCGGCGTGACAGCCTCCGCTTTCCTCAAGCGGGCTTGCCAAGCCGAAGCTCGCTATCGCGAGCGAAGGCTGGTGGAGCTAGTCGGAATCGAACCGACGACCTCTTGCATGCCATGCAAGCGCTCTCCCAACTGAGCTATAGCCCCGTAACTCTTTGCGCCCTTGGGGCGGCGCGAGGCGCGGAAACTAGTCAAAGCCCGCGCCCTGATCAAGCGGCTTTAGCGCTTAATCATCATCATCGTCTTCGCCGTCGATTCCGAAGTCGTCATTGTCCTCTTCATCGTCGAGCAGGACATCGTCATCATCCTCGTCATCGAGGTCGATATCGTCTTCGTCGAAACCGTCGGGAACGTCGTCGCCATCGCTGTCGTCGTCGTCATCATCGTCGTCGTCATCGTCCTCGAGCGCCGGCACTTCGTCGCCGCCGAGCTCCTCGACATCGTCTTCTTCTTCCTCGTCGTCCTCGTCCTCACCGTCGGTCTGGTCTTCCTTCTCGGTGGACTTTTCGGGCGCGGGCGCCTTCACCGGCGGCAGCAGGGCTTCCGGCGAGAATTCATTGTCGCATTTCGGGCAATGCGCCGGATCCTTGTTCAGATCATAGAATTTCGCATCGCATTCCGGGCAGATACGTTTCGTACCAAGGTCGGGTTTGGCCATGACGGTCCCCATCGGCAGTAATCCGGGCTCCGGCGGTCAAGGTCGCGGCCCGATTGGCAGTGGTTTCGGCGCGCGTCGTTGCCACGTTAGCCGCCTCCTGTCAAAAGCCTATGTCTGCTGATCCGGAATTTGTCCATCCCGCCCATGTCCGACGCCCCGATGACACCCCTGATTCATGCCCGCGCGCGGCGCGGACGGCCCCTGCATGGACGCCTGGCCGTGCCCGGCGACAAGTCGGTCTCGCATCGTGCCCTCATCCTTGGCGCGCTGGCTCGCGGCGAGACCCGGATCGTGGGTCTGCTCGGCTCCGACGACGTTCTGGCGACGGCCGGCGCGATGAAGGCCCTCGGTGCGGGCATCCGCTGGCCCGGCTCTGGTTTCGATTCCTGCGAGGTGACCGGCTGTGCCGGCCTGTTTTCGCCTCCGGAAAAGCCGCTCGATTTCGGCAATTCGGGCACCGGCGCCCGGCTGACCATGGGCGCGGTCGCGGGCGCGGCCATCTCCGCCGTGTTCACCGGGGATGAAAGCCTGTCGGTCCGGCCGATGCGGCGCGTTCTCGATCCGCTGACGGAAATGGGCGCGCGGGCCGAATCGCGCGACGGCTGCCTGCCGGTGACGCTGAAAGGCGGCGCGCTGCACGCCATCGAATACACGCCGCCGATCGCCTCGGCCCAGGTCAAGTCGGCCATACTTCTGGCAGGCCTCGGTGCCGGGGGCGAGACCATCGTCCACGAAGCGCGCCTGACCCGCGATCACACCGAGTCCATGCTCGCCCTGTTCGGCGCCCGGCTGTCGGTCGAGCGCGCGGCGGACGGCGCCATAGTGCGTTTGCCGGGCCCGCAAACGCTCACCGCAACAGACCTGACCATTCCCGGCGATCCGTCCTCGGCGGCCTTTGCCTGCGTGGCTGCGCTGATCCGGCCGGGATCGGAGATCACGTTGCAGAACGTGATGACCAATCCGGCGCGTACCGGGCTCTATCGTGTGCTGGAGCGCATGGGCGCGACCCTCTCCTTCACCGGGCGCGGGAAAGCGGCGGGTGAACCGGTTGCCGACCTCACCGTCACGGCGGCCCCGTTGCGCGCGATCGATCTTGAACCGGAGATCGCGCCGGACATGATTGATGAATACCCGGTTCTGGCCGTGGCCTGTGCTTTTGCCGACGGTACCTCCCGCCTGCGCGGCCTGGCCGAGTTGCGGGCCAAGGAAAGCGACCGGCTGGCCGCCACCCACACACTGTTGACCGCCAATGGCGTGGACGCCGGGATTGAAGGGGATGACCTGATCATCCAGGGCGCTTCGAACGTGCGCGGCGGGGCGAAGGTCGAGACCCATGGCGATCATCGCATAGCGATGGCGGCCCTGGTCCTTGGCACCGCCTCCGACCGGCCGGTGACGATCGACAAGGCCTGGATGATGTCGACAAGCTATCCGGGCTTCATCGAGGATATGAACGCGCTCGGCGCCATGATAGAGCCGCTGCCATGATCATTGCGGTGGACGGAACACTCGCCTCGGGGAAGGGCACGGTCGCGCGCGGCATCGCGCAGCGCTACGGGCTGGCGCATCTCGATACCGGCGCACTATATCGCGCCGTCGCGGTCGCCGTGCTGCAGGCCGGGGGCGATCCGCGCGATCCGGCCACCGCGGAGAAAGCCGCCCGCACGCTGGATGTGAGCGCGATCGACGAGGACGCCATCCGCACGGCGGAAGCCGGGGCGATGGCCTCGGTCGTGGCGGCGCAGCCCGATGTGCGCGCGGCCCTGTTCGACTTGCAGCGGCGCTTTGCCGAGCAGGATGGTGGCGCCGTGCTGGATGGCCGCGATATCGGCACGGTCGTGTGTCCGGATGCCGATGTGAAATTCTACATCGACGCCGAACCGGGCGTCCGCGCCGAGCGCCGCTGGCGCGAACTGATCGCGAAAGGCGATACCGTGACGCTCGAGGAAATCGAGCGCCAGCTCGCCGAACGCGACCGCCGCGATGCCTCGCGGGAAGCCGCGCCGCTGATGCGCGCAGACGATGCCATCTTGCTGGATACGACTCATTTGAGTATAGACGCCACGCTCGCCGAGGCCGTCCGCATCATTCAGAACAAGACGGGCGCCGCGCCGCGCACCTAGCCGGACCTATCGATTTCTCTGGCCCGCCCCTTCAGGGGTCTCCGCCCTTTGGCGGTCCGGGAAGCCCAGGGTCCATTGTTCAACCCGCCGCATTTCGCGGCATAGCGCGTATGAAACTGGCCCCTTTTGGCAAGACCGCCGGACACAACCGGCAGGCCGGAAAATGCTTTCATACCCGGAGAATTCCTCTCACCATGTCTGATACCAAAACCCAAACCCCGTCGCGCGACGATTTCGCGTCGATGCTGGAAGCCAGCTTTGCTGGCCAGGACCTCGCTGAAGGGTCCGTGATCAAGGGCCGCGTTACCGCGGTCGAAAACGATTTCGTCACCGTTGATGTCGGTCTCAAGACCGAAGGCCGTATCCCGCTCCGTGAATTCACGGGCCCGGGCTCCAAGGCGCCGTCCGTTGGCGATGAAGTTGAAGTTTACCTCGAGCGCATCGAAAACGCGCTCGGCGATGCGGTCATCTCGCGCGACAAGGCCCGCCGCGAGGAAAGCTGGGACCGCCTCGAGAAAGCCTTCGAGAAGAAGGAACCGACCAACGGCGCCATCGTCGGACGCGTCAAGGGCGGCTTCACGGTGGATCTGGGCGGTGCATCCGCCTTCCTGCCGGGCTCCCAGGTCGATATCCGCCCGGTCCGCGATGTCGGCCCGCTGATGAATATCGAACAGCCTTTCGCGATCCTGAAAATGGACCGTCCGCGCGGCAATATCGTCGTGTCGCGCCGTGCCGTTCTGGAAGAATCCCGCGCCGAGCAGCGCGCCGAGCTCGTTGGCCAGCTGGCCGAGGGCGAAGCTCGCGAAGGTGTCGTCAAGAACATCACCGATTACGGTGCATTCGTGGATCTCGGCGGCATTGACGGCCTGCTGCACGTCACCGACATGAGCTGGAGCCGTGTTGGTCACCCGTCGGAAGTCGTGGAAGTTGGCCAGACGGTCAATGTCCAGATCATCCGCATCAATCCGGAAACCCAGCGCATCTCGCTCGGCATGAAGCAACTCATGTCCGACCCGTGGGAAGGCATTGCCGCGAAATACCCGGTCAACGCCACCTTCAAGGGCCGCGTCACGAACATCGCCGAATACGGTGCCTTCGTGGAGCTGGAGCCGGGCGTCGAAGGCCTGGTCCACGTCTCCGAGATGTCCTGGACCAAGAAGAACGTCCATCCGGGCAAGATCGTCTCCACCTCCGAGGAAGTGGAAGTCATGGTCCTCGATGTCGACGCCGACAAGCGCCGCATCTCGCTCGGCATCAAGCAGACCCAGGGCAATCCGTGGGAAATGCTGGCCGAGAAGCACCCGATCGGCTCCACCGTCGAGGGCGAGATCAAGAACATCACCGAATTCGGCCTCTTCGTCGGTATCGACGACGAGATCGACGGCATGGTTCACCTCTCCGACATCGACTGGAACAAGTCGGGCGACGAAGCGGTCAAGGACTACAACAAGGGCGATGTCGTCCAGGCCAAGGTGCTGGACATCGACGCCGACAAGGAACGCGTTTCCCTCGGCATCAAGCAACTGGCCAATGACCCGATGGATGATGGCGGTGTCCGCCGTGGCGAGACCCTGACCGTGACGGTCAGCGAGATCACCTCGGGCGGTATCGAGGTCACCTTCAGCGATGACGGCGCGATGAAGTCCTTCATCCGCAAGTCCGACCTGTCGCGCGACCGCGACGAGCAGCGTCCGGAACGCTTCGCCGTGGGCGACAAGATCGACGCCAAGGTCACCAATATCGACAAGGGCTCGCGCCGCGTCTCCCTCTCCATCAAGGCGCTGCAGATCGCCGAGGAGAAGGAAGCGGTCGAACAGTATGGCTCGTCCGACTCGGGCGCTTCGCTGGGTGATATCCTCGGCGCGGCCCTGAAGCAGCAGGGCGATACGGCTCCGGCAGACGACAAGAAGCCGGCCGCCAAGAAGGCGGAAGCCAAGGCCGAGGCCGCGTCCGATGACGTCGATTTCGACGGCATGACCAAGGCGCAGCTGGTTGAATATGCCGAAGCCAACGGCATCGAGATCGTGAAGTCGGCGAAAGTCGCCGAAGTCCGCGAGGCCGTGAAGGCCGGGGCCGGCAAGTAAGCCGTTCACAACAAGTCGGGAACGGGGCCGGGTGTGCAAACACCCGGCCTTTTTCTTGATATCCTTCATTGACTCCTTGCGCCCGGCTGGCGCAACTTACGTCTCCATACCGCGCGCAGGGGAATTTCCATGATCAAGTCGGAACTCATTGCGAAACTGGCGGAGGAAAATCCGAACCTCTTCCAGCGTGATGTCGAGCGCGTGGTGAATGCCATTTTCGATGAGATCGGCGATGCGCTGGCCAATGGCGACCGTGTCGAGCTCCGCGGCTTCGGCGCATTTTCCGTGCGTCACCGCAAGGCGCGCCAGGGCCGCAATCCGCGCACCGGCGCGACGGTTTCGGTGAAGGACAAGTATGTGCCCTTCTTCAAGACCGGCAAGGAATTGCGCGAGCGGGTCGACGCCTCCGCGAAATAGGCTATCTGCCGTCACATGACCGGTATCAAGTTCTGCGGATTGCGCACGCCTGAAGACGTGTCGGCCGCGCTGCGCTCGGGCGCGCGCTGGGCCGGCTTCGTGCATTTCGAAAACAGCCCGCGCCATGTCGCCCCGGCCGAGGCCGCCGAGGCATTTCTGCCAGCGCTCAATGTCGTTGAATCCGTCTCGGTCACGGTCGATGCCGGTAACGACCGGCTGGAACACATCAAGGCGACGCTGGCACCGGACTGGATACAGCTTCACGGCAGCGAAAGCCCCGCGCGCGTGGCCGAGGTCCGCCGATACGCGGGCAAAGGCGTGATCAAGGCCGTGCCGGTGGCCGGCAAGTCCGATCTGGCCGCTGCGAAGGTCTTCGAGACAGCCGCCGACATGATCCTGTTTGATGCCAAGCCGCCCCGGGATGCCGACCGTCCCGGTGGCTGGGGCGAGGGCTATGACTATTCACTGCTGAAAACGCTGAACATATCCACGCCCTGGCTCTTGTCCGGCGGGCTCACCCCGGACAATGTGCAGGCCGCTGTGGCCGCCTCGGGCGCAACCGCCGTGGATGTCTCCTCGGGTATTGAAAGCGCGCCGGGCGTGAAGTCGGCGGAGAAAAT
>CBDUFA010000043.1:0-8363 GCA_965366295.1 uncultured Hyphobacterium sp. | reverse complement strand
GCATCATGACGACGAACAGGAAGAGCACGGCGACGGCGCCGACATAGACGACGATCAGCAACATGGCGAGGAATTCCGCGCCGAGCAGGACGAACAGGCCGGCTGCCGAGAAGAAGGCGAGGATCAGCCACATGACCGACCGCACCGGGTTGCGCGCGGCGACAACGAAGAAGGCCGACAAGACCGTCACCGTCGCCAGTGCGTAGAATGTGATTACCTGCAGCATCAGCCGCCCCGTCCCTTGCTTCGCGCCCTATCGGTAAGGCGCGTCGATTTCCAGATTGCGGGCGATCTCGCGTTCCCAACGGTCGCCATTCGCCAGCAATTTTTCCTTGTCGTAGTAGAGTTCCTCGCGCGTTTCCGCCGCGAATTCGAAGTTCGGCCCCTCGACGATGGCATCGACCGGGCAGGCCTCCTGGCAGTAGCCGCAATAGATGCACTTCACCATGTCGATGTCGTAGCGCGTGGTGCGGCGCGAGCCGTCCTCGCGCGGTTCGGCCTCGATGGTGATGGCCTGCGCCGGGCACACCGCCTCGCACAGCTTGCAGGCAATGCAGCGTTCCTCGCCATTGGCGTAGCGGCGCAGCGCGTGCTGACCGCGGAAACGCGGGCTGAGCGGGCCTTTCTCGAACGGGTAGTTCACGGTCGCTTTCGGACGCACGAGATAGCGCATGCCGAGGACGAAAGCGCCCCAGAAATCGAGCAGAAGCGCGCCGCGGATGGTCTGGGCAATCCGGCTCATGATGCAGCTCCCGAATAGGCGATGTATCCGCCGACAATGGCAACCGCGCCAAGCGACGTCGGCAGGAAGATTTTCCAGCCAAGCCGCATCAGCTGGTCATAGCGGTAACGCGGGACCAACGCTTTCACCATGGCGAACATGAAGAAGAAGAAGACCACTTTCGCGGCAAACCAGAAGACCGGCGGAATGAAGCCGAGGAATTCGAACGGTGCATGCCAGCCACCGAAGAACAGGATGGTGGTCATGGCGCACATCAGGACGATGTTCAGGTATTCGCCGATCATGAAGAGCAGGTAGGGGGTGGAGGAATATTCCACCTGGTATCCGGCGACGAGCTCGGATTCCGCTTCCGGCAGGTCGAAGGGCGGGCGGTTGGTCTCGGCCAGAGCCGAGATGAAGAAGATGCCCGCCATCGGGATCATGACGAGGAACATCGGTACCGGCAGGGTGTGCAGCGCCAGCAAATTCCAGTTCCAGAAGCCGCCGGCCTGTTGCTCGACGATGACCGAGAGGTTCATCGAACCGGCAAACAGCAGCACGGTGACGATGATGAAGCCGATCGAGACTTCATAGGACACCATCTGCGCGGCGGACCGCAGCGAACCCAGGAAGGGATATTTCGAGTTCGAGGCCCAGCCCCCGATGATGATGCCGTAAACCCCGAGCGAAGATATTGCGAACAGGTAGAGAATGCCGACATTGAGATCGGCAATTACCCAGCCCGGCGCGGCCGGCACGACAGCCCAGCCGATAAAGGCGAGCACGAAGGTGATCAGCGGAGCCAGCAGGAAAAGCGTGCGGTCGGCCCCGGCCGGCACGACGATTTCCTTGAACACGAATTTCAGGAAGTCGGCGAAGGATTGCAGCAGGCCGAATGCGCCGACCACGTTTGGGCCCTTGCGCATCTGTACGCCGGCCCAGACCTTGCGGTCGACCAGCAAAAGGAAGGCCAGCGAGATCAGCAGCACGATCATAAAGGCCAGGATGATGGACAGCGTGTCCGCGATCCAGAAACCGACGCCGGGATTTTCAGGCTGAAGGAAATAGGTCCACATCTGCCCTACTCCGCCGCTTGCGCGTGAGGCGCGGTTTTCATTGCTGAACACTCCGCCATGGTTTTCGAGGCCCGTGCGATTGCGTTCGTCAGGTAGAAGTCGGAGACCGCTGACCGGAAAGGCGCGGCGCCCATATCGCCCGCTTCGCCAAGCGATGCCACATCAAATTCAGCGGCGGAGGCATGGCCCGGCGCATGATCGAGCCCGCCGAACACCGGGTGATCGGCAATCAGCTTCTCGCGCAACTCATCCAGCGTGTTGTAAGGCAAGGGTTTGCCGACACGGTCTGAAAGCGCCCGGTAAATCGCCCAGTCTTCCTTGGCTTCGCCCTTCGGGAAGACTGCACGCGCATTCATCTGCACCCGGCCTTCCATATTGACCCACATGCCGCGCTTTTCGGTATAGGCCGCGCCCGGCAGGATCAGGTCGGCGCGGTGCGCGCCACGATCACCGTGATGGCCGATATAGATGACGAAGGCCTCGCCGAGATCCATGTCGATCTCGTCCGCGCCCATCAGGATCACCGTGTCGACATCGCCTTTTTGCGCAGCCCGTACGGTGCCGCGGGCATCACGCCAGCCAACCGGCGGCAGGAATCCGAGATCCAGACCGCCGACAAGACCGGCCGCCGTATGAAGGACATTATAGCCGTTCCAGCCATCCTTCACGGCACCTGTCTTCCGGGCAATGTCGCCGATCGTATTGAGAATGCGTCCGGAATCCGTCCGGTTCAGCGCGCCGGCCCCGACAATGATCATCGGCTTCTCGGCGTCCTTGAGGGTTTTCGTGAAACCGGAACGCTTGCCGCCAAAACCCTTGAGCGAATCCGGACCCGTGCCGATCTGCTCGAACGGATAGGTCAGGTCGCCGACCTCGCCGATCACGCCGACCGGAATGCTGCGCTCGATCCAGTTGCGGCGGATGCGGGCGTTGAGGACCGGGGCTTCCAGGCGCGGATCGGTGCCGATCAGCAGGATGGCGTCGGCTTCGTCAATTCCGGCAATCGTCGAGTTGAACAGGTATTCCTCGCGCGGACCATGGCCCAGCATGCTGCCATGCTGGCGGCAATCATAAGTCTTGATGCCGAGCGCATCGAACAGATCCTTGGCGGCTTTCAGCTCCTCGACGGAGTTGAGATCGCCCGCAATGGCGCCGATCCGGACCGCCTCGCCCTGCAGCTTTTCAGCCGCCACGCCGAGCGCTTCGTCCCAGCTCGCGGCGGCCAGCTTTCCGTCCTTGCGAATATAGGGCTTGTCGAGGCGCTGGCGTTGCAGGCCGTCCCAGACAAAGCGGGTCTTGTCGGAGATCCACTCCTCGTTCAGCTCGTCATTGACGCGCGGCATGATGCGCAGAACGCCCGGGCCGCGGCTGTCGACGCGGATCCATGCGCCCATCGCGTCCATCACGTCGATAGTCTCGGTCTTCTTCAGCTCCCAGGGACGCGCATTGTAGGCGTAGGGCTTGGAGGTCAGCGCACCGACCGGGCAGAGGTCGATGACATTGCCCGAAAGCTCCGACTGGATATTGCTTTCCAGATAGGTGGTGATCTCGGCATCCTCGCCGCGGTTCAGCATGCCGATTTCCGGCGAACCGGCGACCTCGGTGACGAAGCGGACACAGCGCGTGCACTGGATGCAGCGGGTCATGATGGTCTTGACCAGTGGACCCATATTCTTGTCTTCGACGGCGCGCTTGTTCTCGGTATAGCGCGTGCCGGAGCGGCCATAGGCCATGGCCTGGTCCTGCAAATCGCACTCACCGCCCTGGTCGCAGATCGGGCAATCCAGTGGGTGGTTGATGAGCAGGAATTCCATCACGCCTTCGCGCGCCTTCTTCACCATGGGAGACGCGGTGTTCATCGCCGGCGGTTCGCCATTCGGCCCGCCGCGCATGTCCGAGACATTCATGGCGCAGGAGGCGGCCGGTTTCGGCGCGCCGACCAGCTCGACCAGGCACATGCGGCAATTGCCGGCCACCGACAGGCGCTCGTGATAGCAGAAACGCGGGATTTCCTTGCCCGCCGCCTCGGCTGCCTGCAGCAGTGTGTAATGGTTCGGGACGTCGATTTCCTCGCCGTCAACGATGATGGTGCGGAGATTGTCAGACATTATGCTCCCCTACTCCGCTGCGACCGGCTGGCTAACCGCAACTGGCTTGCCGGCGCGATAGGCATTGATGCGGTCCTCGATCTCGTGGCGGAAATGGCGGATCAGGCCCTGGACCGGCCAGGCCGCGGCATCACCCAAAGCGCAGATGGTATGACCTTCCACCTGGCTGGCGACATCGAGCAGCTTGTCGATCTCGTCGGTCGAGCTCTCGCCGCGCGCCATGCGCTCCAGCACGCGCCACATCCAGCCGGTGCCTTCGCGGCACGGCGTGCACTGGCCGCAGCTTTCATGCTTGTAGAAATAAGAGATGCGCGCGATCGCCTTCACGATATCGGTGGACTTGTCCATCACGATGACTGCCGCGGTGCCAAGGCCGGACTTTTCGTCCTTCAGCGCGTCAAAATCCATCAGCACGTCATGGCAGGTGCTGGCCGGAATGCAGGGCACGGACGAGCCGCCGGGAATGACGGCCTTGAGATTGTCCCAACCGCCGCGAACGCCGCCTGCATGGGTTTCGATCAGCGTTTTCAAGGGGATCGACATGACCTCCTCGATATTGCACGGCTTGTTCACATGGCCGGAGATCGAGAAGACTTTCGTGCCGGTATTGCCCTGGCGGCCAAAGCCCGCAAACCATTCCGCGCCGCGGCGGATAATGGTCGGCGCCACGGCGATCGATTCCACATTGTTGACCGTGGTCGGGCAGCCATAAAGGCCGGCATTGGCCGGGAATGGCGGCTTCAGGCGCGGCTGGCCCTTCTTGCCTTCCAGGCTTTCCAGCAGCGCGGTTTCCTCGCCGCAGATATAGGCGCCGGCGCCATGGTGGACGTAGCAGTCGAAGTCCCAGCCATGGATATTGTTCTTGCCGATCAGCTTGGCCTCATAGGCCTCCTTGATCGCCTTTTCGAGCGCGGTCCGCTCGTCGACATATTCGCCGCGGATATAGATGTAGCAGGCCTTGGCACGCATCGCGAAGGAGGCGATCAGGCAGCCCTCGACCAGCAGGTGCGGATCATTGCGCATGATCTCGCGGTCCTTGCAGGTGCCCGGCTCGGATTCGTCGGCATTGACGACGAGATAGTGCGGGCGGGCGCCCACTTCCTTGGGCATGAAGGACCATTTCAGGCCGGTCGGGAAACCCGCGCCGCCGCGGCCGCGCAAACCCGACGCCTTGACCTGCTCGACGATCCATTCCGGACCCATGTCGATCATGTCCTTGGTCGCATTCCAGGCGCCGCGCTTCTTCGCTGCGTCCAGCCCCGGGTCTTCCCGTCCGAACAGGTTCAGGAAGATGCGGTCCTTGTCTTCAAGAAGTTGAACCATGGATCAGGCCTTTTCCTTCTTGGGCTTGGTGTTGGGCAGCTTGACCGTCTTGGCGAGCGAACCGTCATAGAGGCTGGCGTCTGTCAGCGCCGTGGAACCGCCTTGCGCTTCCGAGCACGAGCGCCCGGTCTGCGAGCCGACCTTCGGTGACTTGCCCGCGGCCAGATCGTCGATCAGTTTCGCCATGCTCTCGGCGGTCAGGTCTTCATAGTAATGGTCTGATTTCGTGTTGGAAATCTGCACCATGGGCGCATTGGCGCAGGCGCCGAGGCACTCGACCTCCATCCAGGAGAACTTGCCGTCCGCGGAGACCTTGCCCTTCGGGCCGATCTTTTCCTCGCAGACCTTCTTCAGATCGTCCGCACCGCGCAGCCAGCATGGTGTCGTGCCGCACAGCTGGATCAGGTGCTCGCCGGCCGGTTCCAGGTTGAACATGGTGTAGAAGGTCGCCACCTCCATCACCCGGATTTTCGGCATGCCCAGGCGATCCGCGATCTCGCGCATGGCCGGTTCGGAGACCCAGCCATCCTGCTTTTGCGCGATCCACAGCATGGGGATCACGGCAGAGGCCTTCTTGGCCTCCGGATACTTGTTCAACCAGAACTTTATTTCTTTCTCGCTTTCCTTTGAAAACAAGAAGCTTTCCGGCTGTTCGAGTGAGATTTTGCGTGCACTCATCGGTCGATCTCTCCGAACACGATGTCCAGCGACCCAAGGATGGCGGAAACGTCCGCCAGCATGTGGCCGCGATTGATGTAGTCCATCGCTGCAAGGTGCGCGAAGCCGGGCGCGCGGATCTTCACGCGATAGGGCTTGTTGGTGCCATCGGCGACAAGATAGACGCCGAACTCGCCCTTCGGCGCCTCGACAGCGACATAGGCTTCGCCGGCAGGCACATGGACACCTTCGGTGTAGAGCTTGAAATGGTGGATCAGGGCTTCCATCGACTGCTTCATCTCGCCCCGGCGTGGCGGTGCGAACTTGGTGTCGGTGGGCAGCACTTCGCCGGCGTTTTCCGCCCGCGAGAGCCATTCCACGCATTGTTTCATAATCTTGACCGATTCCAGCATCTCCTCGATGCGGATCAGATAGCGGTCCCAGCAATCGCCATTCTTGCCGACCGGAATATTGAATTCCAGCTCGTCATAGACCGAATAAGGCTGTGCGCGGCGCAGATCCCAGGCCATGCCGGAACCGCGCACCATCACGCCGGAGAAGCCCCAGGCCAGGACATCTTCCTTCGAGACCACGCCGATATCGACATTACGCTGCTTGAAGATGCGGTTTTCGGTGAGCAGCGTGTCGATGTCCTTGAGCTTTTGCGGGAATTGCTCGCACCAGGCGCCAATGTCCTCGATCAGCTCCATCGGCAGGTCCTGGTGGACCCCGCCGGGACGGAAATAGTGTGCGTGCATGCGCGAACCGGAAGCCCGCTCGTAGAACACCATCAGCTTTTCGCGCTCTTCGAAGCCCCAGACCGGCGGGGTGAGCGCGCCGACGTCCAGCGCCTGCGTGGTGACGTTCAGCATGTGCGACAGGATGCGGCCGATCTCGCAATAAAGGACGCGGACATATTCCGCGCGGCGCGGCACCGGGATGCCGGCCAGCTTTTCCACCGCCATGCAGAAGGCGTGTTCCTGGTTCATCGGCGCGACATAGTCGAGCCGGTCGAAATAGCCGATGCCTTGCAGGTAGGTCTTGTGCTCGAGCAGCTTTTCCGTGCCGCGGTGCAGAAGACCGATATGCGGGTCAACGCGGTCGACGATCTCGCCGTCCAGCTCCAGCACGAGACGCAACACGCCGTGCGCGGCCGGGTGCTGCGGGCCGAAATTGATCGTGAACTTGCGCTCGTCGAGCTGTTCGAGATTTTCGGAAATCATATCGGTCATGAGACGCTCTCGCCGCTCTCGAAGGCTGCCATCAGTTCCGCGCCCGTCATTTCGCGCGTGTCATTGGCAAAGGCGTAAAAACCCGGCTTGGAATCGGTGAACACCTGGAGCCGGAAATCGGCCTGGTCCGACAGCGGCACGGCAAACGCCGCGATCGCCACCATGTCGGGATTGCTTTTCATCCGCCACATCAGCGACGAACCGCAATTCTTGCAGAACAGGCGTTCGGCCCAGTCCGAGGACTCATAGATGCCCAGCTGGCTGTCATCCTCGAAGACCGGCGCTTGCGCGGCCATGACATTCATGAACGGACCGCCGCCCCATTGCCGGCACTGGCTGCAATGACAGGCGTCGACATGCTCGTTCTTGAGAGGCGCGGAAAACTTCACCGCACCACACAGGCAGCTGCCCTTGACGGGTTCGGACATCACGCGCCCTCCCCCTTGGCTTTCTCATCGCCCGGCAGCACGTATTTGGCACCTTCCCAGGGTGAGAGAAAATCGAAGTCGCGGTATTCCTGGACCAGCTCGACCGGCTCGTAGACGACGCGCTTTTCCTCGTCATCCCAGCGCACCTCGACATAGCCCGAAAGCGGGAAGTCCTTGCGCAGCGGATGCCCGTTGAAGCCGTAGTCGGTGAGGATGCGGCGCAAATCCGGGTGACCGGAGAACGCAATGCCATACATGTCGAAGGCTTCGCGCTCGAACCAGTCGGCAACCGGGAAAATTGCGTGGATGGAGGCGACCGGGGTTTCCTCGTCGGTTGTTGTCTTCACGCGGATGCGGTGGTTCAGATGCATGGACAGCAGGTGATAAACCAGTTCGAACCGCTCGGAGCGCGACGGGTAGTCGACACCGCAGATATCGATCAGCGTGGTGAAGCGGCAGGCACGGTCATCACGCAGATAGCGGATGAATTCCTCCACCCGGTCCTTGTTGATCGAGATGTTCAGCTCGCCATTGTCGATCGACCAGTCCTTGATCGCCTCGTCCATGGCGCCGGCAATATGCTCGCCGAGTTCCTGCAATCGTTCGCTCATCGTTCGATCGACCCTTCCCGGCGGATTTTCTTCTGCAGCTGCAGGATGCCATAGACCAGCGCCTCGGCCGTCGGCGGGCAGCCCGGCACATAGACATCGACCGGCACGATGCGGTCGCAGCCGCGCACCACGGCATAGCTGTAATGGTAATAGCCGCCGCCATTGGCACACGAGCCCATGGAGATGACGTAGCGCGGCTCCGGCATC
>CBDUFA010000042.1:0-8485 GCA_965366295.1 uncultured Hyphobacterium sp. | reverse complement strand
AAACCGACGGCGCGCGGCGTGCTGTATGGTCTGACGGCAACGGGAACGCCCTCGGGCGTAGCGCAGGCCATTGCCGGCGCGACCGGCGGCAAGGCAGGCCGGACCTTTGACGAGATGTTTGCAGCGGCGCCTTTCGGCGTGGCGCGGCTCGACGGGTCGGACCCGGCTTCGGCGGTGATCGAGGATGTGAACCCGGCCCTGGCGCGCATGACTGGCGGACAGGCCAGGTCCGGCGCGACATTTGCCGACCTTTTTGACTGGGAAGCCGGCCGCAGCCCCGAGGAGGTCTTCGATATCGCGTCCCGGAAAGGCGAAACGGCCGAGGCCGTTCTGAAAACCGATCCGCCGATGGACATTCACCTCGTTTTCTCGCCGGCAAAGGCGGGCAAGCGTGCCGCCTACATGATTGATGTCACGGCGTGGAAAGAGCTCGAACGTCAGCTGAGCCAGGGCAACAAGATGCAGGCGGTTGGCCAGCTCGCGGGCGGTGTCGCTCACGATTTCAACAATCTCCTGACGGCGATCCGCTTGAATGTCGACGAATTGCTCGGCCGCCATCCGGTCGGTGATCCGTCCTATGGCGAGCTCCAGGTCATCAACCAGACGGTGGCGCGCGCGGCCGGCCTGGTGAAGAAACTGCTCGCCTTCTCGCGCAAGCAGACCTTCCGCATGGAGGCGCTCGATGTCGCCGACGTGCTGTCCGATTTCACCGTTCTGTTGCGCCAGATACTCGAGGAAACCGTTAAGCTCGACATTGTCCATGGACGCGACGTGCCGGCCATCCGCGCCGACAAGGGGCAACTCGAGACTGCGATCATGAACCTCGCGGCCAATGCGCGTGACGCGATGCGCGAGAATGGCGGCGGAACGCTGACCATCCGCACGACCGCCGTGGACGCGGCGACGGTGACCGCGGCCGGTGCGCCGGATGTCGAGGGCGAAAGCTGGGTGCAGATCGAGGTGATCGACGAAGGCACCGGCATGGACGAGGAAACGCGCCAGAAGATTTTCGAGCCCTTCTTCACTACCAAGGCGGTCGGGCAGGGTACCGGTCTGGGCCTCGCCACCGTTTACGGCATCGTCAAGCAGTCCGGCGGTTTCCTGTTTGTCGATTCGGAAGTCGGCAAGGGATCGACCTTTCGCATTTTCCTGCCGGCCTATGTGGCCAGCGAGGAAGAGGCTGCCGCGCCCGCCGAGAAGCCGAAAGGCGAGACCAAGCCGGCCGACCTGGCCGGGAAGGGCCGGATCCTGCTTGTCGAGGATGAAGCCGCTGTGCGCTCCATCGCGGCCAAGACTCTGGCCAAGCGCGGCTATGACGTTGTCGAAGCGGGCGATGGCGAGGAAGCCTACGAGATTCTCACCGACGACGAGGACGGCTTCGATCTGCTCGTCTCCGACGTGGTAATGCCGGGGCTTGATGGCCCGGGACTGCTCGCCAAGGCCGAGGAACTCCTCGCCGATACCCGCGTCATTTTCATCTCGGGATATGCCGAGGAGCAGTTCTCCGACACGCTTTCACGCGACAAGGACATATCCTTCCTGCCCAAGCCGTTCACGCTGACCCAGCTTGCGGAACGCGTGAAATCCGTTCTTACCGGAGATGTGCAGGACGCAGCCTGAGGGCTTTGCGTCCCGGAAATATGTTCCCCTTGCGTTCCTCGAACAAAAGCGGTACAAATTCCCTAATGACTCCTCCGGTCGGGCTCCGATTGCTCCCCGGACAAGGACATGAGAGAAGGGGAATACGATATGGCTAAAGCAGCGATTCGACTGGTGAGCGACGTGGACAGCAACAAGAAAAAGGCGCTCGACGCAGCGCTCTCTCAAATCGACCGGGCCTTCGGCAAGGGCTCCGTGATGAAGCTCGGCGAGCGCCCGGAAATGGACATTGAATCGGTGCCGACCGGTTCCCTCGGGCTCGACATCGCGCTGGGCATTGGCGGTCTTCCCAAGGGTCGTATCATCGAGGTCTACGGACCGGAATCCTCGGGCAAGACGACGCTGGCCCTGCACTGTGTGGCCGAGGCCCAGAAACGCGGCGGCGTGGCGGCCTTCGTCGATGCCGAACATGCGCTGGACCCGGTCTATGCCGGCAAGCTCGGCGTTGATGTCGGCGAGTTGCTGGTGTCCCAGCCGGATGCCGGTGAGCAGGCGCTCGAGATTGCCGATACGCTGGTCCGGTCCGGAGCGGTCGATGTGCTGGTGATCGACTCGGTCGCCGCCCTGACCCCGCGCGCCGAGCTCGAGGGCGAGATGGGCGATTCCCTGCCCGGCCTGCAGGCCCGGCTGATGAGCCAGGCGCTGCGCAAGCTGACCGGCTCAATCTCGAAATCGCATTGCATGGTGATCTTCATCAACCAGATCCGGATGAAGATCGGGGTCATGTTCGGTTCGCCCGAGACAACGACGGGCGGCAATGCGCTGAAATTCTATTCCTCGGTCCGGCTCGACATCCGCCGCATTGGCCAGATCAAGAACCGTGACGAGGTCATCGGCAACCAGACCCGGGTGAAAGTGGTCAAGAACAAGGTGGCCCCGCCCTTCCGCGAGGTGGAGTTCGATATTCTCTATGGCGAGGGTATCTCCAAGATGGGCGAACTGATCGACCTCGGGGTCAAGGGGAATGTCATCGAGAAGTCGGGATCCTGGTATTCCTATGACTCCGAACGCATCGGCCAGGGCCGCGAGAATGCCCGCCAGTTCCTGCTCGACAATCCCGATATCGCCAATGCTATCGAGGCCAAGGTGCGCTCCAATGCCGGGTTGATTGCCGACGAGATGCTGGTGGGGCCGACCGACGAGGACGGGCTCGACAAGGATGATATCGCCGACGCCAGCTAGCCGCCGGCGAAGATAAATCTACCGCATTGCAGCAACGGGTGCTTGGCGAAGCCGGGCACCCGTTTCTATATGGGGGCAAGCAAACCGAACCGGACCGATACTGCCATGACCAGCTTGCGCGAAATTCGCAGCGATTTTCTGAAGTTCTTCGAGACGCGGGGCCATGAAATCGTGCCTTCGAGTCCGCTTGTGCCGAAGGATGATCCCACGCTGCTTTTCACCAATGCCGGCATGGTGCAGTTCAAGAACGTCTTTACCGGCCAGGAGAGGCGCAATCCGCCGCGCGCCGTGACGACGCAGAAATGCGTGCGCGCCGGGGGCAAGCACAATGATCTCGACAATGTCGGGTACACGGCACGCCACCATACCTTCTTCGAGATGCTCGGGAATTTTTCCTTCGGCGACTATTTCAAGGAAGCCGCGATCGATCATGCGTGGTCGCTTGTCACGAAGGAATTCGGCCTCGCAAAAGACAAGCTGCTGGTCACGATATTCGCCGAGGACGACGAGGCCTTTGATCTCTGGAAGAAGATTGCGGGTCTGCCCGACGAGAAGATCATTCGCATCGCCACGTCCGATAATTTCTGGATGATGGGCGATACCGGGCCGTGCGGTCCGTGTTCGGAAATTTTCTATGATCATGGCCCGGATATTCCCGGTGGTCCCCCCGGATCGCCGGACGAGGATGGCGACCGGTTCATCGAGATCTGGAACCTCGTCTTCATGCAATTCGAACAGCAGGCGGGGGGCGAGCGGATCAATTTGCCCAAGCCGTCCATCGATACCGGCATGGGACTGGAACGGATCGCAGCGGTTCTGCAGGGCGTTCACAACAATTATGAGATTGACCTTTTCCGCGCCTTGATCGCGAACTCGGAAGAGGTTTTATCGTCGAAGGCTGAAGGTGCAGCACTGGCCAGCCACCGCGTCATTGCCGACCATCTCCGGTCGACCTCCTTCCTGATGGCCGACGGTGTGACACCGTCCAATGAAGGGCGCGGTTATGTGCTGCGCCGCATCATGCGCCGCGCCATGCGGCATGCGCACTTGCTGGGCGCCACGGAGCCGGTCATGCACAAGCTGGTCGGTGAACTCGTCAACCAGATGGGCGATGCATTCCCGGAACTCGGCCGCGCACAAGCGGTCATAGAATCAACTCTCGAGGCGGAAGAAGAACGTTTCCAGCGCACGCTTGGCCGCGGTCTTGCGCTTCTCGATGAAGCCACGATGGACATGAAGGAAGGCGATGCGCTTCCCGGCGAAACCGCGTTCAAGCTCTACGACACTTACGGCTTCCCGCTGGACCTGACGCAGGATGCGTTGCGCGCGCGCGGCATGTCAGTGGATGAAGCGGGCTTCGAAACCTCGATGGAGCGCCAGCGTGAAATGGCGCGCGCCGCCGGTTTCAATTCCGGTGAGGCGGCACCGGAAACGGTCTGGTTCGCCGTCCGTGATGACGCTGGAAACAGCGCGTTTCTCGGCTATGACGGTACACAGGGCGAGGGTGAGTTGAAGGCCATCATCGCGGGTGGCGGGACCCGGGACAATCTGGAAGCCGGCGAAAGCGCCGAGCTGGTGTTCGACCGCACGCCTTTCTACGGTGAATCCGGTGGTCAGATCGGCGATGCCGGTGAAATCACTTTCGCCAATGGTGCCCGCTTCGTCGTGCACGACACGCAAAAGCGGGCGGGCGAGGTCTTTGCCCACGCCGGCGTGCTTGAATCCGGTTCGATTGCAATTGGCGACAAGGCCGACCTCGTCGTCGATAAGACGCGGCGCAACCGCACACGCTCAAACCATTCCGCCACCCACCTCATGCACAGGGCGCTTCGCGATGTGCTGGGCGCGCATGTCTCGCAAAAGGGCTCCTATGTCGGCCCGGATCGCCTGCGTTTTGATTTCTCGCACAATGGTTCGGTCAAGCCGGAGGAAATGGCCCGGATCGAAGCCGATGTGAATGCGGTGATCCGTCAGAATGTGGCGGTCGAGACCCGGGAAATGGCGCCCGACGAGGCCATCAAGGCCGGGGCCTTGGCGCTGTTCGGCGAAAAGTATGGCGACAAGGTGCGCGTCCTGACCATGGGCGAAGATCTCGCGGTTGATGACAAGCCATATTCCGTCGAGCTCTGCGGCGGTACGCATGTCGCGCGCACCGGAGACATCGCACTGTTCAAGATTGTGGGCGAAAGTTCTGCGTCCGCCGGGGTCCGCCGCATCGAGGCGCTCACCGGCGAAGCCGCCCGCCAGTATCTCGAGAACCAGGCCGGTCTGGCAAAAGCATCGGCCGATGCGCTGAAAGTGCCGGCAGGCGATGTTCCCGCGCGGATCCGCTCATTGCTGGATGAACGCAAGCAGCTTGAACGCCAGCTCGCCGATGCCAAGAAGCAGATTGCCATGGGCGGCGGTGCCGGTCCGGCCGCCGAAGGCCCCGGGAAAATCGGCGATGTCAATTTCATCGGCCGCGTTGCCGACGGCGTTGGCGGCAAGGATCTGCGTGGTCTGATCGATGACGCCAAGCAGCAAATGGGATCGGGTATCGCCGTCTTCATCGGCGTCAATGATGGCAAGGCGGCGCTGGCCGTCGGTGTGTCGGATGACTTGAAGGGCCGTTTCAATGCGGTCGAGCTGGTGAAAGCTGGTGCGGCTGCAGTTGGCGGCAAGGGCGGTGGCGGTCGTCCGGACTTTGCCCAGGCTGGCGGCCCGGACGGCTCTGGTGCACAGGCCGCTATCGACGCGATAAAGGCGGTAATTGCAGGTTGACCACGACGGAATCGTGTACTGTCCAGGGCACGCTGGAGTGCCTGAGGATGGAACACGAAACCTGGATCAAGGATCTCGCGGTCTTTCTTGTTGCGGCAGGCGTCGCGGCCCCGCTATTCCGCGCGCTGAAACAGAGCGCTGTCCTGGCTTTCCTGCTCGCTGGCGTGTTGCTCGGACCGTTCGGGTTGGGACGCCTGGTGGACAGCGCGCCCTGGCTGCAATGGATCACGGTATCCGACCCGCATATCGTTGAACCCTTTGGCGAAGCTGGCGTCCTCTTTCTTCTCTTCATGCTCGGCCTCGAGCTGTCCTTTGGACGCTTGTGGGCTTTGCGCAAGGACGTGTTCGGCCTGGGCGCCATCCAGGTGCTTGGCTCCGCGTTGGTGATCGGCGGGCTTTTGCTGGCATTCGGCATCTCGCCGGCCACATCGGCCACCCTGGCGCTCGCGCTTGCGCTGTCATCCACCGCGATCGTCATGCAGATCCTCGTCGAGGAAAGAAAGGCGGCGTCGGCAACCGGCCGGACATCATTTGCCGTCCTGCTATTCCAGGACCTGATGGTCGCGCCCATCCTGATCCTGGTCGGATTCCTGGGGCTGGGTGGAGGCAGTATTCTCCCGGCGATTGGCCAGGCCGTGATTGGCGGTGGCATTGCCGTGGCCGTTATCGCCCTTGCCGGGCGCTTCCTTGTTCGGCCCGCATTCCAGATGGCCGCCGCGGCTGGTGGCCGCGAGATGATGCTGGCCCTGACGCTGCTGACGGTTCTCGGCGCCTCTGTTGCGACGGCGTCCGCTGGTTTGTCGCTGGCACTCGGTGCCTTTCTCGCAGGCCTGTTGATGGGCGAGACGGAATTCAAGGCGCAGATCGAGATCGACCTGGAGCCCTTCAAGGGCCTGTTGATCGGCCTCTTCTTCATGACGGTCGGCATGAGCGTCGATCCGCTGGCGGTTCTGCGGGATTGGCCGCTCATCCTCGGGGCGGCGCTCGCGCTGATTATCGGCAAGGCCGCCATCGCCTATATCGCAGCGCGCCTTTTGGGCAGCTCCCGGGCCAGTGCCTTCGAGATCGCGACATTGCTGGGACCGGCGGGCGAGTTCGCCTTTGTCGTGCTGGGCGCCGCGCTGGTTGCCGGCGTTGTCGTTCCGGAGCTGGCCGCCAGCATTACGGCGATCGCCGGGCTGACCATGCTGGCCGCACCGCTAGTGGCCCGGGCCGGAAGCCGGATTGCTCGAGCGTTCGAGCCGCGTGATCACGGGGTTCACAAATCTGCGCCACATGAAGTGCCGGCCGGGCATGTGATCATTGCCGGTTATGGCCGGGTGGGACGCATGCTCGGGGAATTACTCCTGGAGGAGAATGCCGAGCTGGTCGCGATCGATAGTGACCCCAAGCGCGTGGCGCAGTGCCGGCGAAACGGCATTCGGATATTCTATGGCGATGCAGGCCGTGCCGAGACCCTGGACAAGGCGGGCATCGAATCGGCGGCCCAGTTTATCGTGACCGTTGATGATCCGCTGAAGGCCGAGCGGGTTGTCCGTGCCGTGCGGGCCAAGCGGGCATCAGCCCCGATCACCGCCCGCGCCGTCGACAGGGCGCATGCCGACCGTCTGGTGGCGGCGGGGGCCAATTTCGTGATTCACGAGGCGGCGGAAGCCGCGCTTCAGCTCGCCGTTCATGCCCTGCAGGATTTTGGCGTCAGCCCGGATGCAGCACGGGCGCGGATTACTCGCGCCCGTGAAGAGATCTATGGAGATCCGGCTGAGGATGGCTGAGCGGCTGATGCCTCGGGGCCCGCAAATGCAGGAGTCCCGGAAGAAACAGGATCGAGTTCGTCCATTGGACTGCCAAGCTGGACAGAGGAATTGTCCTGGTCTTCGGGCTTCTTTTTGCCTTCCAGATTGGCAATGTCCCGCCTGTGGGCGCGTTTGCGCCCCAGTGCCTGCAGTACACGCGTCCCGGCCTGCAAGGCTTCGTCATAGGGATCCCAGAAGCTCTTATGGTGCCGGGCTCTGGCCCTGGCCCATGCCTCGATGAAAGCACGCGATTTCCGGTGATAATCCACCAGGGCGATGGTGATGGTGTCTTTCAGCCGTTCCTGTTCGGAAAGACGCTTCAGCAGATTGATGTGATTGAGGAAGGGCTCAAGCATCCATTCCTCGCGCCTGGCATCGCCCTTCCAGCCGCCGGGCGGGTTGGAGCGGTCATACAGGTTTGACTGAATTTCAATGATTTCCCGTGCAATTCGCCGTCGCACCCGGGTCCGGACAAAGATGCCCTTGTACAGGGCTGACGCAAATGCGCCCCCGCCACCGAATATGGCCGCAGAAACCAGTTCGGTCGAATTGCTCGCGGCCCATTGCAGCAGTGTTTCAGCAAACATTGCCATCCCCCCAGAACGCAATTTTCATTCAATTCGGTTAATTGAACCGCCAAAACGCTGGGTCGTAAAGGCAAAAAGGGCACGGCTAGGCCGTGCCCCTTGAACCGCAAATGCCTGCGAGGACTAGCCCTTCATGGCTTCGGCAAAGCGCTCGCCGACCTTTTCCAGGAAGCCTTCGGTCGACAGCCAGCCTTGCTGATCGCCCACAAGAAGCGCCAGGTCCTTGGTCATGTAACCGGCTTCGACGGTCTTGATCACCGTGTCTTCGAGCTTTGCCGCGAACGCCATCAGCGCTTCATTGCCGTCCTGGCGTCCACGATGCTCCAGGCCGCGGGTCCAGGCAAAGATCGACGCAATCGAATTGGTCGATGTCTTCTCGCCTTTCTGGTGCTGGCGGTAGTGACGCGTCACCGTGCCGTGCGCGGCCTCGGCTTCGACCGTCTTGCCGTCCGGGCTCATCAGCACCGACGTCATCAGGCCGAGCGAGCCGAAACCCTGGGCGAC
>CBDUFA010000041.1:0-8806 GCA_965366295.1 uncultured Hyphobacterium sp. | reverse complement strand
GCGGATCTCGTCCTGCAGCACGATCTCGTCATCCGTATCGAGTATGGCGCCATAGAGACCCGGGCCCATGAGACCGGAGAACACGACACCATCGGCGTCGGCGAGGCGAGCGCCGAGGCGTTTTTGCCTCAAGGTGAAATCATTGAAGCCGAGCAGGGTCTCGATACTGGAGGCGCGGTCCAGCTGGATCGCCGCAAAATAGCTGCCTGCACTCTGGTCGCGGAGGCGGCGGTCGCGCTCGATGACGAGGGCATGGCGCGTCGGCAATCCGGTCTCGGCGTCGACATTGAGCTGTTCGCGCATCAGGCGGTTACGGGCGCGAAAGCCGAGCAACACGATCACCGCGATCGCCAGCGACACGAAGAGCAGGAAGCCGGCGCCAATGGCCAGCAAGGTCCGCTGACGCGTTTCGCTCTGGATCAGGGCCAGGTCCCGCTCCAGCCCCTCGGCGCGCAATTGCTCGATTTCCAGCTCCTGCGCCGCGAAGTCAAACTGTGCGCCGGTCAGGGCAGCGTTCGCCGAGGCCGCGAACTCGCGGCTTTCATCGTCAAGCCGCTTGAACGCCTCGAAATGCTCGATGGCCAAGGGATATTCGCCCACCGCTTCGAAGATATGCGCGGCGGTTTCGTGAAAATCCGTGAAATGGTGATTGGTCTCGGTCAGCTCGATCCCGTCGAACACCAACGCCATGAAGGTCCGGGCGCGCTGGTATTCAAGGCGGCCGAATGCCGCCTGCGCGCGCACGCCATAGAGGAAGCGGGCCCATTCCGCGCCCTGCGGATCTCCCCCCGCCGCAAAAGCGTCATCAATGGCCTCGTCTGCGGCATCCCATTCGCCGGCCGCGATATGAAGCGAGGCAATATTGTTGAGGATACGGGCCTGGAGCAGGTTGCTGTCCATTTCCCGGGCGATTTCCAGCGCGCGGTTATAATAGCTCAGCGCATCGCCATAATCTTCAAGCGCGGTGTAGGCATTGCCGAGATTATTGAAGGCGGCGAGATCGAGATTGGTATCCTGGTGCCGCTCGATCGCGTCTTCATAATACTGGATGGCACGCGTGTACTGGCGGGCATCATTGTAGATCGAGCCAATGGATTGCAGCACGATTGCCTGGCTGCGGGTCTCGCCGATCGCGACATAGACATCGAAGGCGCTCTGGAAAATGTCGAGCGCCTCGCCATGCTCGCCCATCAGTTTCAGCGTACGGCCCAGCGAAAGCAGGATATCGGCATAAAGCTTGGTCGGCGCCGGGTTCTCGCCAAGGAGCTCAAGCGCATGTTCGGCTACCGGGCGGGCTTCATTGGGGCGACCGAGCCGCGTCAGGGCCTCCGACTGAAGCCAGTTCGCCATGGCCAGGTCGAAGCCGTCCGCCGTCCCGTTGATACCTGCCGGGGCCATGCCTTCGGCTTCCTGCGCGAGCGCAAGCGCCGATGCCGGGTCACGCATCATGTTGGTGCGGGCTTCTGCAATGATCTCGTCGAAGGCGCGGCCCGCATCAGGGTTTTCCTGGGCAGCCGCCGCCGTCGCGAAGCCAAGCATGGCCACCAAGGCCAGAAGAATATGCCAGCGCAGTTGCGCCATTCAGTCCCCAATACCTTTATATTCGGCATCAGACTGACATGTCTGGCTTAATATTTCCCAAAACCCGCCGGTTGACGTCGGCGTCAGGTCCAAAAGAAAAGCCACCTCCCTTTGAAGGAGGTGGCCGAGTTCTGGGACAGTCTACTCTGGTGTGGCGGACTAGAAGTCGAGGCTGACGCGCCAACCGGCGGTGAAGCCACTGATATCCTGTGCCTGGTTGTCGCCCGACAGCTCGAAGCGCGAATACAGGCTGAACTCTGTCGAGCCGCTGAACAGGGTGGTGCCATACATGGCTTCGGCAAAGAGCGGGCGCTCGCCACCGAGACGCCAGGTTTCGCTTGCCACCGTGAGGTCGCCGCTCTCGCGGTCCTCGATGCGGGCCGCAGTATAGCGCAGCTCGCCCTGCTCGATATGCAGCGGCTGGATCAGGCTGACCCGGACCGCATCGCTTTGCGAGAACAGGCCCTGGCGGGTCATGGTCATCTGGAAAGCCGTCGAGACCGGCGACTGCGTCACTTCCAGAACGCCGCTGTCAAAGCCGCCGGTGGCCGTGCGGGCCACGGTTGCCGAGGCATCCAGCGACAGGTTCAGCGGCAGGCGGGTCGAAGCCCCGAAGGTCACCGCGCTGGTCTGCGTACCGCCCGAGAAGCTGAGCGGTCCAGTGCCTTGCGAACCCAGGAAGGCCGCCTCTTCAGTCAACAGCGTATAGGCGAGATTGACCGAGAGACCGTCATTGACGCGATGCGAGGCAGCGGCGGTGAAGGCCGCGGCGGCATACGGATCAAGCCCGTCGACCGCACCACGTTCCTCGCCCGAATAGGGCAGGGTCACCAGGTGCTCGTCATAATTCGTGGTCACGCCGAAGGTGAATTGCGTGTCACGGTCCAGCGTATAGCTCGCCATGCCGTAGGCACCGCCCGAAGCAAAGCCGAGCACCGGGTTGACGCCGCCCGTCTCCGGACGGTGATCGGAGAACAGGCCAAAGCCGGGCTGACCGGTCAGGGCGAGTGCGCCCTCACCATGGCCGAAGCGCAGCTCGCGGCCGGCCGCATCGTCGGCGATCCGGACGCCGACCTGGAAGGGCAATTCGCCGGAATTGGCGTGATCACGCGGATCGAGCGTCGAGGCGACCGCGCTGACACGGAGATTGCCGCGCGCCGACATGGCGACCGCAAACTCGTTGGTGTCGCGGAAATCCGCCGTGCCGTCATTATTGGAGTCGGCATTGCGATTGCGCTCGTAGAGATAGGTTTCCGCATTGATCGCGCTGCTGAGTTCCTCGTCGCTGAGTTCCAGCGTGAGGTCTTCGAGCGAGACCTGGAAGTCGCGGAACGTATCGTTGAGATCCTCGAACAGGGTGACGCTGTTCTCGTCCGCAGAGTAGAAGGTGAGACGGCCGCGGGTGCGAACGGCGCCCGCCACGTCACGGCGCTTGAGGTCGCCATTGACGATATAGAGATCGTTATTGTCCAGCGGCGACATGGCGGCCTGGACGTCGAGCATGCCACGGCCATAGACCGCATCCGTGCCCGGCTCGCCCAGATCACGTGCCGAACGGAGCAGCACATCGGCCACGTCCGAGGCTTCGAGCCAGCCCCAGCGGCCCTGCACCATGGCGGCCGCGCCGGACACCAGCGGAGCTGCGAAAGAGGTGCCGGACTGGCGCACAACACCGCCCTGGCCATCGGAAACGAGGATCAGCTCGCCCGGTGCCACCAGGAAGCGGTCCATCAGGCGGAAGCCTTCTTCGCACGCCCCGTTGACCGTGAAGCAGGCGTCGCCCGGGCGGTTGGAGAAGGAAGAGATATTGCCGGCCGGGTCGACCGAGCCGACGATGATCAGGTTGGAAACATCACCAACACTGGTCCAGTCGACGTCGAAATCCTGCGTGTAGCCGTCATTGCCGGCAGCCACCACGAACAGGGCCTGGTCGGCGCGGCGGGCCACCTTCCTGCTGGAAAAGACATCCGCCCAGTCCTGCGCGAAAGTCGTGCCCGGCAGGCCCAGCGACATGTTGATGATGTGGGCATTGCCCGCCAGCAGGGATTCGATGCCGGTGGTGACGTCGTCGAAATTGGTCGACAGCGTGTCGTCAAACGGATTGTACGCAACCAGGGTGGCATTCGGGGCCATGCCCATCACGCCTTCGCCATCGAGCGGCGCGTTGATCAGGCTGGCCACGGCGGCACCATGGCTGAAATTCAGCCAGCCGGTTTCGCCCTTGGCATTGCGGACATTCAGCGCCTCGTCCGAGGTGAAGCTGAAGTCGAGCAGGCCGACCACCACATTATTGCCGGCGCCGGCGCCCTGGGACAGGGCCGGGGTCCAGCCCACGGCCGGCATCCAGTGATCAACGCGGTCGAGGCCGGTAAAGCCCATCAAGCCGTCATAGAAGTCCAGGAAGAAAGCGGAACGATCGCCCGCATCCAGGCTGGCAAAGCTGTCCGGGTCGTCGAGATCGAGACCGTAACGTGCCAGCAGCTCGGCGAGCACCGCATCGTGCAACGACTGGCCGGTTTCATGTTCGACGGCCGCGCCGAAGACGTCTTCGGCCTGGGCGAAGATCTCCGCCAGCTGGTCCGCGACGCTGGCATATTCGGTCGACGCCGTTTCGGAGAAGGGATCGATATCGCCCCAGAAGGCATTGATGTCGCCCCAGAACGGACCGATATCGCCCCAGAACGGCGAGATGTCGCCGTGGAAAGGATTGATATCGCCGTGGAAGGGATTGATGTCGCCCCAGAACGGCGAGATATCGCCCCAGAAGGGCGAGATATCACCATAGAAGGGATTGATATCGCCCCGGAACGGATTGATGTCGCCGTGGAAAGGATTGATGTCGCCATGAAAGGGCGAGATGTCACCGTGGAAGGGATCAATGTCCCCGTAATAGGCAAACAGGAAGGTTGGCGTGTCTTGCGCCGACGTGTCCGAGTCGGCGTTGTCGGCCCAGACCGGCGCGGCCGTTACCGGTGCAATGGCGCAGGCCAGGACCGATGCGGCAACCGTATTTCTCAAAGCCTTTTTCATAGCGACCCCCATTCAGGATTACTCGATACTGGGGGTCACTCTCGGGCATTTTATTCAAATTCGATCTAATATTATTGGTTTCCAAATCCTGAATTAAGGCTTTGGTTTTCAGCCGGTTAACGGGTTTGTTCGAATTGCGCGGACGCTGCCGGCCGCGATCAGTCCGGATTGCGCCGCCGGCGTACCGGTCGCCGTTCGCCATCGGGGCGCGGGCGCAAGCCTTCCGGCTCGTTGGCCGTGTCCGGTTCTGCCCCAGGCTGCGACGCCGTGCGGGATTCCTCTGCCGCATCGCGTTCCTCGCGGGCCTGTTCCTGCAGCACGGCGCGGTCGTCTACGCCTCGATCGTCCGTTTCGACATGGCGAAGCCGGTTGGCCGCTTCGGACAAGGCCTCGGCCGGGGGCGGGGCGGGTGGTGATCCGCCATGGGCTGCGAGCAAAGCCAGCGCCAGCACACTTCCTGTGATTGTCATACCGGTTCCTCCCCTTTCCCCGATACTAGGCCAAGCGCGCGGCCGGCGCCAATCCCAGCCCTTGCCTTGACCTTGCGCGCGGCAAATGTTCCACTAGGCGCACTTTTCCAGATGCCTGCTGTTCAGTCCGACCGCGATGGTCTCCTTTGCGGCTGAAAGCGCGCGCGGCATTCGCGCCAGTGCCGGCAGGCAGAGACGACAAGACGGGATGGACAAAATGGAATTCGGTACCGGTGTATCGTTGGCGGCCTACTTTATCCTGATGATCGCCATCGGCCTTTACGGCTTCAAGGAATCCACGAGCGACTCCTCCGGCTATCTGCTCGGCGGGCGCAAGCTCGGACCGGCGGTGACCTCGCTGTCGGCCGGCGCGTCGGACATGTCGGGCTGGATGCTGCTGGGCCTGCCCGGCGCAATGTATGCCTCGGGCATGTCGGCGGCCTGGATCGCGATCGGCCTGCTGCTCGGCGCACTCGCCAATTACCTGATCGTGGCGCCGCGCCTGCGCGTCTATACCGAGACCGCCAATGACGCGATCACCATTCCCGACTATTTCGAGAAACGGTTCGAGGACAAGACGCGGCTTTTGCGCGTGATCTCCTCGGTCGTGATCATCATCTTCTTCACGCTCTATACCTCGTCCGGTGTCGTGGCCGGCGGCAAGCTGTTCGATTCCGCCTTCGGCCTGCCCTATGAAGCCGGACTGTTCGTGACCGCCGGCGTGGTGGTGCTCTACACGCTGCTGGGCGGCTTCATGGCCGTGTCGATGACCGACTTCGTGCAGGGCTGCATCATGTTCATCGCGCTGGTCATGGTGCCCATCGTGGCGCTCAACGGAATTGGCGGGCTTGAAGGTGCCGAAGCCACGCTCGTGGAAATCGACCCCTCCCTGCTCAACCTGTTCGGCGGTGTCGGGATTGTCGGCATCATCTCGGCGATGAGCTGGGGGCTGGGCTATTTCGGCCAGCCGCACATCATCGTCCGCTTCATGGCGATCCGCTCGGTGAAGGACGTCCCGGCCGCGCGCAATATCGGCATGAGCTGGATGTTCGTGACCATTGTGGGCGCGATGGCGACCGGACTGATCGGCCTGGCCTGGATCTCGCAGAACGGGATTCCGCAGGATTACCTGGTCGACGGTGCGTTCGACGGGGAGACGATCTTCATCGTGCTGAGCCAGGTGCTGTTCAACTCCTATGTCGGCGGCTTCCTGCTGGCGGCCATTCTCGCCGCCATCATGTCGACCATCTCCTCGCAGCTGCTGGTCTCCTCGAGCTCGCTGACGGAGGATTTCTACAAGATCTTCCTGCGCAAGAAGGCGAGCCAGAAAGAACTGGTCATGGTGGGCCGGATCGCCGTTGTCGTCGTGGCGCTGGTCGCCATCGCCCTGGCCTGGAATCCGGACAGCAATGTGCTGACGCTGGTGTCCAACGCCTGGGCCGGTTTCGGGGCCGCGTTCGGACCGATTGTGATCCTGTCCCTGTTCTGGAAGCGGATGACGCGCTGGGGCGCGCTGGCCGGCATGGTCATCGGGGCCGCGACGGTGCTGATCTGGACCTATGTCCCGCTCCTGCCGGGCGATGACGGCATGGTGCCGCTGGGCAGCCTGCTTTATTCCATCGTGCCGGGCTTTGCCTTCTGCTTCATCGCTATCCTGGTCGTGAGCCTGATCACGCCGGGACCGAAGAAGTCCGTGGAAGACACCCATGCGGTAATGGAAGCGGAGATGAATTCCGCCGGTTAGAAGATCGACAACTTGGTCTTGCGGGCAAAGAGCTCCAGCGCTCTCGTGCCCGCAAGCGAGTTGCCAAGCTCGTCGAGCTCGGGGGACCAGACGCAGATCGCGTATTTCCCCGGGATGACCGCGGCGATGCCCCCGCCGACGCCGGACTTGGCAGGGATGCCGACGCGGAAGGCAAAATTGCCGACACCGTCATAAAGCCCGCAGGTCAGCATCAGCGAGTTGATCCGCTTGGCGCGCAAGGGAACCATCAGCTTCTCGCCGGTTTTCGGCTGCACGCCGCCATTGGCCAGCGGCAGGAAGGCGCGGGCCATGTCGCGGCATGACATGGCAATGGCGCACTGGCGGTAATAGGCGGCCAGCACGTCCTCGACCCGTGCCTTGAGATTGCCCTGGCTCTTCAGCAAGTGGGCAATCGCGGCATTGCGATGACCGTGCTCGGCTTCGGACCGGGCCACTTCCTCGTCGATATAGATGGCGTCCGTTCCGGCGAACCGGCGCACCAGGCCGAGCAATTGCAGGGTCGGACTGACCGAGTGCGCGGTGATGGCATCCGTGACCACGATGGCACCGGCATTGATGAAAGGATTGCGCGGCAGACCGCGCTCGGATTCGAGCTGGACCAGGGAATTGAACGCCGTGCCCGAAGGCTCGCGGCCAACCCGTTTCCAGAGTGGTGCCGAGCCGATCGTCTGGAGCGCGAGGACCAGCGTGAAAACCTTTGACAGGCTCTGGATCGAGAAGGACTCGTCTGCATCGCCCGTCACGAACTCGGTGCCATCAACCCCGCAGATCGCCATGCCGAACTTGCCGGGGGCGATCCGGGCGAGGGCGGGGATATAGCCCGCGACCTTGCCGCGGCCGATCGACTTGCGGGCTTCGACGGCAATCTCGTCGAGTAGGGGGGTCAGGTCGGGCCGGCTCATGAGCCGACCCTAACCAAGACAGGCCGCGAGTGAACCCCTGTGGCTGGCGCTAGTCGGCCGCCAGCGTGATCATCAGGTAGAAAGCGACCGGGACCGCCATCAGGGCCGGTATGACCAGCGCGGTGAAGCCGAACAGCCAGACAAAGAGAATTGTGCCGAGGACCATGTTGGCGACGATGAAGGGTGCGGCCCGGTTCGGGTCGCGCTCGATCTCGCGCAACATCGGCCCGATCAGCGGCAGGCGCAAAATCGTGGCCATCAACAGACGGGCAGAGCCGCGGACCAGGCTGGCCAGCGTCTCATGGACATTGAACCAGCCGCGCCCGCCCTCGGCCTTCACCAGGCCGAACATCATGACCAGCCCGCACGCGGCCAGGAGTGCAATGAATGGCAGGGCTTCGCCGGATTGCACCAGCCAGGCCGAGGCGCCCAGCGTTGCCAGACCGGTGAGCGGTATCATGGCACGTTGAAGCCAGCGGGCCGGTGCCCAGAGCGGCCGGACCTCGCCTGCCGCGCCGGCCATGGAATTGGCGATGAAGGCGAGACCGGCGATGTAGTGATAAAGCACGAGCGGGATGGAAATGCCGAACAGGGCCGCGATCAGCGGGGCATCCGTGATGCCCGGTTTCGGACCGGGATAGGCGAGCCAGAGCCCGGCCCAGACGAAAATGGGCGAAAGCATGAACAGGCCAATGGCATAGGGGAGGTGACGCATGGGAGGCTCCTTGTTTGCCCCTATCTGGCAGCGCCGCCCGGAAATGCCAGCGCCCGGACCTGTGGCCCGGGCGCGCATAGAATTTCTGGGGTTATTCCCGCTATGTCTTCGGGCGGTTCTCGATGAGATCATCCACCACGCCGGGCTCGGCCAGGGTGGATGTATCGCCCAGCGATCCGAAATCATTCTCGGCGATCTTGCGCAGAATGCGGCGCATGATCTTGCCGGAACGCGTTTTCGGCAGCGAAGGTGCAAACTGGATAACGTCCGGTGTTGCCACCGGCCCGATTTCCTGCCGGACATGGGCCTTGAGCTCGGATTCGGTCTCGCTGGTCGGCTCGAG
>CBDUFA010000040.1:0-8845 GCA_965366295.1 uncultured Hyphobacterium sp. | reverse complement strand
CGGTCCAGCCCATCAGATAAACCGAGCCGTCATAGCCGGAAAAGGCGATGATCCCGGCCATGGACAGGAAGGAGGCCGCGCTCATCCAGTCGGCGGCCGTCGCCATGCCGTTGAAAACCGGCGGCACATGATGGCCGGCGACATAGAAATCATCGGTCGAGACGGCGCGCGCCCATATGGCGATGCCGATATAGAGGCCGAAACTGGTGATCACGAAAAGCGCGGTCCAGAACAGTTCGGGCGAGAGGCCGAATATCTCCATCTCCACCTCCCTCAGCCTTCGTCGTCGTCGACATCGAATTTCCGCTCAATGCGGTGCATCAGGGCGGAATAGACGAAGATCAGGATGACGAAGACATAGATCGCGCCCTGCTGGGCAAACCAGAAGCCGAGCGGCGCGCTGCCGATGGAAAACTGGTCGAGTGCGTCGCGGAAGAGGATGCCGGCGCCAAACGAGACGAGGAACCAGATGGCCAACAGAATGGCCATGAGACGGAGATTTTCCCGCCAATAGGCCTTGCGGTCCGGCCTGCCCCCGTTTTGCGGTGTCTCTGCCATCTGCCCCTCCCCTAGCCGGCGTGTACAGGCGGGACCATGCCGCGATCGGTTACGGACGTCACCCCCTGCCGCGTTCGTCGCTCGCATCAGCCGGGGCGATGGACATTCCCGGCGGCCCCCCATAGGAAATGGGCGAGATAACCCCGTCCGAGCGAGCCTTTATCCATGAAAACCTATCCCGACATCATCGCGGCCATCGGCAATACGCCGCTGGTGAAGCTGAACAAGATTGTCCCCGAAGGCGCGGCGACCATCCTGGCGAAATGCGAGTTCCTGAACCCGACCGGGTCGATCAAGGACCGGATGGGCCCCTACATCATCGAGCGCGCGGAAGCCGAGGGCTTGCTCAAACCGGGCGGCACGATTGTCGAGAACACATCGGGCAATACCGGCCAGTCCCTGGCCATGGCGGCCGCGGTGAAGGGCTATCGCTGCGTCTTCACGCTGCCGGACAAGATGAGCCAGGAAAAGATCGACATGATGCGCGCCTATGGCGCGGAAGTGGTAATCACCCCGACCGACGTGCCCGGCGACAGCCCGGACCATTATGTCAACACGGCCAAGCGGATCGCGCAGGAAACACCGGGCGCCTTCTATGTCGACCAGTATCACTCGAAGTGGAATATCGAGGGCCATTACCACAATACCGGCCGCGAAATTTTCGAGCAGACGGATGGCGGCAAGTTCGATGTCTTCATGGGCGGCACCGGCACGGGCGGCACGGTGTCCGGCGTCGGCCGTTACATGAAGGAACACGCGCCGGACGTGAAGATCATCGGCGTCGATCCGCTGGGCTCGGTTCACTATAATCTGTTCAAGACCGGGCATCTGCCGGCCGCCTATGTCTATTCCGTTGAGGGCATTGGCGAGGATATCGAGTGCCGGGCGATGGATTTCTCCGTTGTCGACGACATGGTCCAGATCGACGACTGGGAGAGCTTCCATACTGGCCGGGCGCTGGTGCGCGAGGAGGGCCTGTTCTGCGGCGGCTCGTCGGGATCCATCGTGGCCGCGGCAATCGAGGTCGCCAAGCAGATCGGGCCGGACAAGACGATTGTGGTCACGCTGTGCGATAGCGGCACGCGCTACATTTCGAAATACCTCTCCGACAAATGGATGGAGGAAAAGGGTTTCTTCACCGAGCACACACTGCTCGGACCGGTGGAAGACCTGATCGCGCGGCGGTCCTCGCTGACCGCACACGCCGATGCTGCCACCGCCGATATCCAGAAAATGATGGATGAAGGCGATCTGGACTATCTGCCACTGCTGGAAGGTGAAACCTTTACCGCCATCGCGACACGCGACGGCCAGCGGCTCTCGATCGGCGGCATTCTCTATACCGAGGCCCGGATCGAGGAAATGCCGCACATTCTCAAGCGCGGCGAGGCCGCCCTGGTGATGACGCGCGACGGCGTGGCCGGCGTGGTCACCGAAAAGGAATACAGCGCCCGGATCGGCGCATAGGCAAAGGACAAGACAGATGAGCGGTGAGAACCAGCAATTCGCGACGCGGTGCATTCATGCAGGTCAGGCCCCGGATCCGACGACCGGCGCCATCATGACGCCGATCTACCAGACCTCGACCTATGTCCAGTCCAGCCCGGGGCAGTTCATCGAGAACTATGACTATTCCCGCTCGGCCAATCCGACCCGGACCGCGCTGGAAGCCAATATCGCCAGCCTGGAAGGCGGACAGCACGGCATCGCGTTTTCCTCCGGTGTGGCCTCGCTGGCCGCGTGCATTCACCTCCTGAAGTCCGGCGATCATGTCCTGCTTTGCGACGATGTCTATGGCGGCACTTTCCGCATGTTCAACAATGTCTTCTCGCAGCTGGGAATCGCGTTCTCGCGGGTCGACATGACAGATCTCGACGCCACGCGCGCCGCCCTGACGCCGGAGACCAAGCTGGTCTGGCTGGAAACCCCGACCAATCCGACACTGAAGGTGATCGATATCGAGGCCGTTGTGCAGATCGCGCACGATCATGGCGCGCTCTGTGTCGCCGACAACACGTTCGCATCTCCCTATCTCCAGAACCCGCTGGCGCTGGGCGCGGATATCGTTTCGCATTCCTGCACCAAGTATCTGGGCGGGCACTCCGACCTGGTCGGAGGCGTGCTGGTCACGAAGAGCGATGAACTCGCCGAAAAGCTGCACTACATCCAGAACGCGGTCGGCGCGATTCCCGCGCCGATGGATTGCTTCCTCCTGCTGCGGTCGACCAAGACGCTGCATGTCCGCATGGAGCGCCATTGCGCCAATGCCGGGCAGATTGCCGACTGGCTGACCCGGCAGGCAGGTATTGCGCGGGTGATCTATCCGGGGCTCGACAGCCATCCGCAGCACAAGATCGCCGCGAAGCAGATGCGCGGTTTCGGTGGCATGATCACGATGACGCTGGAGGGCGGGCTCCCGGCCTCGCGGCGCTTCCTGGAAACCCTGAAACTGTTCTCGCTGGCCGAAAGTCTTGGCGGCGTGGAATCGCTGATCGAGCACCCGGCGATCATGACCCACGCCTCGGTCGATGCCGACAAGCGCGCCGCGCTGGGTATTGATGACGGGCTGGTCCGGCTGTCCTGCGGGATCGAGGATGCCGGTGACCTGATCGCGGACCTGGAGCAGGCGCTGGCAGCTGCCCGTACCGTCTAGCCGCTCTAGGCGTCGAGACGCTTGCGGATGATGTTCCAGTAGCGGGTCGGCAACAGGCGCTCCATCCACATGATGGTGTGTGCGTCGCGGCCGACAAAGACGCGCGGCTTGCGCCGTTCAACGCCGCGCAGGATGATTTCGGCGGCTTTCGGGGGCGGCATGACCAGCGCCCGGTCAGCCAGTTTCTGGCCCTGGCTGTATTCCGCATCGGACACGCCCTCACCGCGATCCGCTGTTTTCGCGATATTGGTCGCAATGCCGCCCGGGTGGATGGTGGTCACGCCGATCGGCGTGTCCTGGAGCTCGTGGCGGAGCGCCATGGTGAAACCGCGAACCCCGAACTTTGCCGCGGAATAGGCGGTCTGGCCGGCCGGCGCGATGACGCCGTAGATCGACGAGATGTTGGTGATGTGGCCCTCGCCGGTCTCGCGAATAAGGGGCAGGAAGGCCCGCGTCATGCGGACCACGCCCTGCAGGTTGATGCTGATCACCCGGTCGAACTGGTCCGCCGTGACCTGGTCGAAATGCCCGCCCAGCGCGACACCGGCATTGTTGAACAGGAGATGGGCTTCGCCATGGGTCTTGCGGACCTCGTCGGCGAAGGCATTGATTTGCGCTTCATCGCTGACATCAACGACATGCGTTGTGACGCGGCGGTCATTGGAGCGAAGTTCGGCGGCAACGGCCTCCAGGCCCTCGGCATTGACGTCCGCCAGCGCGAGATTGCAGCCGCGGTCTGCCAGCGCCCGGGCCAGCGCTGCGCCGATTCCGCTGGCGGCTCCGGTGATGACCGCGGTCTTGCCGTTAAAGGAAAGCCGGCTCATTCCGCAGCCTCCAGGACGGGCTCGCTGCTTTCGACCGGGGCGGCCTTGCGGAATTGCATCGCGCCATCCTCGATGCGGCCGTAACGAATGGCGAGCATGTCGGCCATGTAGTTCATGTGCACCCGCCAGGGCGTTTTCGGTCCCTGTTGCGGCAGGGTGTGGCGCGCACGCTGGAAATAGCCGGAATCAAGCAGCTGCAAGGGCTCCCGCGGCATGGCCGGATCCGGCACCGGGACGGCATAGTCGGCCCCCATCTTGTCGAGATGGTTCAGCGTGCGGCAGACCCGTTCGCAAGTAAGGTCGATCTTCAGCGTCCAGGACGCATTCGTGTAGCCGAAGCCCATCGCCATATTGGGCACGTCGGAGACCATCATGCCGCGATAGACGACATGGTCTGGCGGATTGACGGAATGGCCATCGACATTGAGCACGATACCGCCCATCAGCTGAAGATTCAGCCCGGTGGCCGGGATGATCAGGTCGGCCTCGAGAAACTCGCCGGATTTCAGCTTTATGCCGGTCTCCGTGATCTGCTCGATATGGTCGGTCACGACCGATGCCCTGCCCTCGCGGATCGGCTCGAAGAAATCACCATCCGGGGCCGCGCAAAAACGCTGGTCCCATGGCTTGTAGGCCGGCGAGAAATGCTTGTTGACATCGACATCCGGCCCGAGTGCCTCCTGGGCCTGCTTCAGCACCGCCTTCTTCACCATGTCCGGGAAGCGCTGGGCCATCTGGAAGATGAAAATGGTCTGGAGGATGTTCTTGTAGCGGGTGATGGCATAGGCGAGCTGGGCTGGCAGGATGCGGCGCAGGAAGTTGGCCGTGCGGTCCACCGTCGGGCGCGCCGCGATATAGGTCGGCGAACGCTGCAGCATGGTCACGTGCGCAGCCTTGTCGGCCATGGATGGCAGCAAAGTCACAGCCGTCGCGCCGGAGCCGATAATGACCACTTTCTTGCCGGAATAATCATAGTCCTCAGGCCATTCCTGCGGATGAATGAAATCGCCCTTGAAATCATCGACACCGGGAAATTCGGGCAGGTAGCCCTGATCGTAGCGGTAATAGCCGGACGCCAGGAACAGGAAGCGGGCCGTATGGTGCTCGACGCCATCGGGCGTGGTCACCTTGACCGTCCAGCGGGCCGTTGATGAATCCCAGCGCGCCGAGGTCACTTTCCGCTCGAACAGGATGTGGTCCATCATCCCGTCTTCGCGCGCTGTTTCGGCCACATAATTGCGAATGGCCGGACCGTCGGCGAAGACCTTGCCATCGACCCAGGGTTTGAAGGCATAGCCGAACGTGTACATGTCGCTGTCCGACCGGATGCCGGGATAGCGGAACAGATCCCATGTGCCCCCGATCTGCTTGCGGTTTTCCAGGATACGATAGGTCTTGCCCGGGCAACGGGTCAGCAAATGGTGCGCCATGCCGATGCCGGACACGCCGGCGCCAACAATCAGGACATCGACTTCTTCGGTCGTCATTTACCTCTCTCCCACAAAAGTGAACGCTGTTCACTTCTCTTACGGCACTATGGCAGACTGGATGTTTGCGTCAATTCGTCTGTCTTTGCGTGACCTAGTCGCAAAAAACGCTAATTTGCCGATCCAGGGAGAACAAGATGGCTGACCTGTCGCAATGGCAATTGGTGCTCGCCAATCTGGCGATCGCGGTATCACTGTTCATGGTGTTGTGGCTGATTGCCTTGCGCGTGAAGGATGCCAGCTTCGTGGATTCCTTCTGGGCCTTCGGCATGGTGATCATCGCGATTGCCAGTTTATGGCTGGTGCAGGGCGACATCGTCCGCCAGGTCGTGGTCACCAGCCTTTGCCTGGTCTGGGGGCTGCGCCTCGGCCTGCATCTCTTCGGCCGCTGGCAGCGCGAAGGCGTCGACAAGCGCTATGCGGCCCTGTTCGTCCGCGTCGAACCCAAGGGCTATGGCTTCAAATCCGCCAGCCTGCTGTTTGTCTTCCTGCCGCAATCCATCCTGATGTGGATGGTCTGCCTGCCGATCCAGCTGGGGCAGTTTGGCAGCGGGCTGGGCTGGCTGGCCATGGCCGGGATCGGCCTTGCCGTGATCGGTATTCTCTTCGAGACGATTGGCGACGCCCAGCTCGAAGTGTTCCGCAAGGCCGGCAAGGTGATGGACCGCGGGCTGTGGCGCTATACGCGGCATCCGAACTATTTCGGCGATTTCTGTACTTGGTGGGGCCTGTTCCTGATCGCGGCCGAAGCACCCTGGGGCTGGCTGGCCCTGCCCGGCCCCCTATTCCTGAGCTGGACGCTGTTGCGCTGGAGCGGGGCGCCATTGCTCGAGCGCGGCCTCCAGGTCTCGCGTCCGGGATATGCCGATTATGTCGCGCGGACGTCGGGATTTTTTCCCTGGTTCCCTCGAAAACCTCTTTAAATCGAACATCTGTCTGTTCTATCCTGCGCTGCAGGGGACACAAAAGCAGGGGGATTTCCCATGAATCTGGCAGGCATTCTTCTTCTGGCAACAATGCAGACCTATGGGCCATACGATATCAATGGCTGGGAGATCCGGGGCGACGTCAATAATGAAGGCGCCTATGTCTGTTCGGTCTCGATCCCCTATCGTTCCGGCATCGACCTCGCCTTCGTGCGGTCGAGCTCGACTTTCCGGATCGCGCTGCAAAACCCGGAATGGGAACTGACCGAGGGCCAGCGTTATTCGCTGTCCATCCGGATCGACAACCGCTTCAGCCAGGATGTCACCGCGCATGCCTCCGGCCGCCAGACGCTGGCGATCGACTACGAATGGTCGGAGAACAGCCAGCTCGAGAATGCGCTGGTCTATGGCAATATCCTCTATGTGAACGCGCAGCAGGCCGACTTCCAGTTCGAGCTGACCAATTCGTCCCGCGCCCTGCCGGCGCTGGATACCTGTCTTCAGTTCGGCAGCCGGAACCCGTTCGCCTCGGGCCCCAAATAGACGCGTATTGCGTCCTCCAACCGATCTGCTAAATCGCTTTTTCAGCGAGGGAATTGACCATTTCTCGCCTGAAAGGGGAGTTTCATGATTATCAGTCTTGCTGCAGCCCTGTTGCTGCAATCCGCCACCGACCCACTGGTCGACAATGCCCTTCATGTATCGGGGCCGGAAGGCGAGTATGTCGTCTTCTTTTCCGACGACGGCACCTATACGACGAATGTCGGCATTGCCGGTCACTGGCATGTCGATGGCGAACAATTCTGCGTCGAACGCGACAGCGGAGAAGCCAATTGCCAGCCGCTGACGCCGGACCTCGAAGTCGGCGACAGCTGGACCGGCCAGAATGCCAATGGTGATGACGTCACCTTCACCCTGGTCGCGCGCGACTAGGGCTTATCCGAAGCGGTCCTCGCCCTCGAGCACCGCGTGACGGATCAGACGGGAGTCCCGGACCGCCGCCTGGCGGTGCGGGACCGCGTCTTTCTGGTAGACCGGGTCGGTCACCATTTCCATGAAGGCCGCCGCAGACGGATAGCGCGCGATAAAGGCGATGTCCCAGAGCCCGGCCGGCGGGCCGATCACCATGCATTGCGGCGCGCCACGCCAGACAATCCGCCCGCCGACACGCTGGAAGACCGGCGCGCTGGTCCGGCCATACATCGCATAGGCATCGGCGCCGGTAGCGGCACGGCCATCGGGATATCGTGCCATTTCATGCAGGCTGATCAGGTTCAGCATGTCGATCGGATGGTCCCGCGGCAGGGATTTGAACTGGTCGAAACTCTCGCGGGTCGGGTCGATGTGAGACATGGCATGCTCTCCTCTGGTGCAGCCGCAATTTCCGTAGCTGAAACCAGACTAAAGCCTTCCTGCAAAACGGAAAGCCGGTGCCGGAGTCGGATTTCACGTGACCGTCCCGGCGAACCCTGTTAACCATTTCGGCGGGGAGATTATATGCGGCGGACGATCGAGATCATCTGCGCAGGTTGTATTGCCGTGTCCGGACTTTTCCTGGGCATGAACGGACCTGTGGCGTCGGAGGGTGCGGAATGGGATCCGCAAGCCGCCGTCCTCAATTCATTCCGCGATCAGCCCGCGCCGCGGGTCTCCGCCGGCACCGCCCGCACGGCCACGGCCGTGATGAGTGTGCGCCAGGCCTATGACAGCGATTTTGCCAATTCCGCGACGCGGTTCGTGCTGGCCGATCCGCCCGGGCCGGGCGCGCTTGTGCTGGAAGGGGAAACCGCCGCGGAAGAGGCTTTCCAGCGGTCCAGCTATGCCCATGCCAGCGAGGCGCGGCTGACAACCAGTGTCAGGGTGGCCGCACCCGTCGAGGCGGTGGAGAGCGATACGGTCGTCACACCCTATGCCGGCGTCGCGATCACGCCGGAAGGGACCGAGGCGCGGGTGGGGGCCCGGCTGCGGATCGGTGACGGGCGCGGACCGGACTCGCGCTGGTTCCTGTTCGCCGCGGCCGAGCGGCAAGCCCTGTTCTACGACCCGGAAAATTTGCGCGAGCCCCTGCGCGCCATCGACATCACGCCCTACAGCGTGATCGGCGACATGCAGGCGGGCGTGGCCTACCGCCTCAATGAAAACTCGGACCTGGCGCTGGCCTATGTGCGCCGTGACTGGGCCTATCGATATGGCCCCGACAAGTGGGAAGAGTCGGAAGATTTCGCCGCAGTCTCCGTGGTGGCCCGCTGGTAGTCAGGGCCGTTTGGACAACTTTGCCAGAATGTCCGGGTTTGCCGGGTCCAGGCGCTGGGCCGCGCGCAGCAAGTCCGGCCAGCGCGCGGGGTCTTGTGAGACCGCCGCGATCAGGCTGGCGAGCGACCGGTCCCGCACAAGCCG